>JAIRXY010000188.1 GCA_031268055.1 Prevotellaceae bacterium
ATAAAGGAGCGATTTATCAAGAACCTTCACCATCGCTCGTGGATAGTGCAAGTTCCGGAGCTGCCGAAGCACCGGCGCGACGACTTGGAAAAAATGCTGAGCATTTTTGACCAAAGCAATCGCACTACCCGCTACATTTTGAATATTCAGGAGGAGGAAGTCCCCGTACAGTACCGCGACATAGTACGTCGCCTTCAAAAAGCGGCCTCCACCTCCGCCATGCAAGCCAACATGGAGGCCGAAGATTTCTTGCTGGAGGCTTTTCGCCTACAGGAGCGCCAAGCACAAATGCGAATGGAGGAAAAAGACAAGGCGCTAGTGGAAAAAAACAAGGCGTTGGAGGAAAAAGACAAGGTTATCGAAGACCTCAAACGCCAACTACAACTGAAAGAAAATAACCCTGGCAAAACTTGACGCTCTGTCGGGGTTATTTTTTAAGCTGAATTTTGCGAATCGGAAATTCCCGCTGCTACAAGAATGGGAGGTAGATGTAGCAGGCCACGTATGTGTAGGCAAAGAAATCGTTGTAGCCGTTGGTTTGGAGGCGAGCAGCACGCTGTGTTGGCTCATAGGCTGAATTTGTCCAATAGCTGTTGCTTTCTCTGCCAATAGCAGCATTTTGGTCGCTTTTTCCCTTTCGAGCTACCTTGCCGCTTACGCCGTCTATGTCGTCGGAGAGGGTAAAGGTAAACGAAGTGCCAAAGCGAATGTTGACATTTGGCAAAACCTTGAAATCAACGCCAACCTCAATCGGAAACCCCACCGTTACCATAGACATTCGCTGACCGTACAAGCTGGCCGCCCTCAATTTTGTTTCGTATTTCTTGTCGCGAACCGGCCAAAAAATATCGTTAGGGTTAAGCCTCAATTGGGTGGGAGGCAAGTTCATAGAGCTATTCTGCCCCAACCGTTTTGCCTCGTACTCCACCCCGTCTACGTCTATTCTGTCAGCGTAGGGATTAAAAAACAGGATGTTGATACCGGTCGAAACGTAGGGGTAAACGTCTTGCAGGCCGGGTATGGTGCGTATTCTGTACTCCCCTTGCAGCGTAATGCCAAAAAGGTTGGAGCGAAAGTTGAGGTTTCCTTCCTCGTAAATCGCCAAATTTGGTGGCCGTGAGCTGCTATGCTGGGGTAGCAGCTCGTCAAATGAGTGGGTTTGCGACTCCTTGAGGTAGCCATACATAAAACCAAACTTTGCGCCAAATTCGCCCCTCCTGCCAATTTCCAGCGCGAGGTCAAGCTTGGCTTCGGGATATCCGGAGAACCAGTGATGCCCATTTTTTGGACGCACATCTCCATAGTACGATAAAACGCCTACGCTTAAACCGCCATAAGGTTTGATATCTAAACCCAGCCAATCCCCAATTACAGACCTTGACGACAGCGGTCGACTTCTACTGGGCGCTGCAACCACCGTTGCGGCAAAACAAAATATAAATACAATAAATGCAAAGAACTTTTTTACTGTCTTCTTCTTCAATCTACCAACCATTCTCTATAATACTATCTTCTCAACGTTTTCTATTTGAAATCATTAGCGCTTCTTGTATAGTAATGCGGTCGCCATTGTAGTAGCAGGTAACAAAAGCATCGGTAATGCCTTTGCGCCATACCGTATCTCGATAGCTTTGCGCCTGCTCATATTTCTTGAACGGGCCAACCACATACTTATAGGTATATTGTTTTGGGTCAAATTCATACACTTCTTCTGCAACAACATCGGTGATGTTATATCCGCTAAAGTAAGCATCACGGTTTGCTACCGGCTGTCTGGTTGCCAGCAGCTGCACCTTAAATACTAAGCCACGCTGCACAGGCTGGCTTTCTCTTTGCCTTACTACCGGCGCTTCCGGCTCCTGCGAAGCGGCTACAAGCGGCGGTACAGGAACGTAAACGCTGAAGTCTACCTCGCGCTCTACGATGTTTACGCTCGTAGTGTTGCCGCTGCTATCGCTGTAGGAGAATCTTCCATTTACGGAAAGCGGCGCATTTCCCTGCCACGGCGTAACTTTATACGCAATCACAAAGTTGCCGGTATCTGTTGGCATTTCAGTCCACACAAAGCTTATGCTAGTTCCGTCAACCGAAAACAGCGCTCCCTTGGTTTCGATAGCCTCAATCTTCGATGCCGAAGCGGTCAACTCCTCGTCAACTCTTCCGCTTCCACTAAGCAATGCTTTGGTTATTTGAATGTTAACGTAGTATTCATTATCAACCATGTAGGGTTTTTGCCGTACAACAAAAATATCGGAAGTCCTTACCGTATTGCTTCTTGCTGAGATAGCTGCAGCTTCAACACCAACGCCAACTCCGGCAGCGGCAGCGGGGGGTACTGGCGGAAAATTCAAAGAGGTTTCTTCCGATGGCTGCGCACCTTCTTCATTCTGGTATGCTTCAATATCTATGGCTTGTGCAGCAGCAATCTGCGGCGACGGAACAATGGTCACCTGTGCAGCGGCATCGGTGGTTTGGCGCTCTGAGCCAATTGTATATGTAAAACGGCCGGGTAGCAGCAGAGTCCCTTTGAGGCGCGGCTCGGTGATGCGAACACGGTAGCTAATGTTGACCTCTTGCTCTTCGGGTAAGTTAGCCCAAACGAAGCGTACACGCTGATCGCGAAAATCAAAAACAGCACCGCTGTACTCGCTTTCTACCAGATCTGCCTCAAAACCTCTGGGTAAATCTACATGAAAACGGGCAAACCCGTTTACGTTTTGCTTGTTTATGGAAACTCTTACCATGAAAGATTCTCCGGCTGTTGCCTGATTTGCGGCAAAAATTTTAAGCGCTACTTGATTTACTTGTGCCTGCAACAGGCCAATATTCATGCCTAACGCGGCGACTATAAATAATAATTTTTTCATATTTACGAAAATATGGAACTTGTATAACATAACGCACAAAGTTACTAATTATTGCGGAAACTCTTAACAAAAAAGAAGATTTTTATTTGTTTTTTACTGATTGTAACGGTTTGCTTGCGCGTAAAACATTAATATTAAACGAATTGTAAATTTCAGGTTTTCTCTCATCGGCAAAAACTAAAGGTAATGATGCTCCACCGTCAAGTTTTTCCGCAGGACAATACATTTTGGAACTTCGCTGAAGTAGTGCGTTACGTATATCAGCGATTTGTTTTTCTGCCCACAGAACGTTTCAATAATCTGCGCAACCCTCGCCTTGTTTGACGGGTCTAACCCATGCATAGGCTCATCCAGAATCAGCAATTCCGGATTTTTCACAAGCGCCCGCGCAAGCATAACCAAATGCTGCTCGCCAAACGATATTTTCAGAAAAGAACATTCCTTGAGGGTTGCAATCCCAAATACCTCCATCCACTGCCACGCTACTTGCCGCTGCGACGGCGTGCACTTGCGGTGCAGCCCCACGTGGTCGAAAAATCCCGAGCAAACAACGTCGAGGCAGGAGAGGCTGTCGCGATAGTAAAGGAGCAGCTCGGGCGAAGCGTATCCAATGCGCTTTTTTATTTCCCAAATGCTTTCGCCCGTACCTCTCCTTTTTCCGAAAAGCGAAAAGTTGTTGGCGTACGCCTGCGGGTTGTCGCCGCAAATTAGGCTCAGCAGGGTCGACTTGCCAGCGCCGTTGGGGCCAAGCAGCGCCCACTTTTCGCCCCTTTTTACCTGCCAATCTAAGTCCTTCAAGATGGTGTGCGCTCCATACCGTATTTGAACGTTGTGCATATCCAGCACCAAGTGGTAGCTGGTTGTGGAGGCTTCCTGTATGGGAGGCAAAATGTACGATTGTGGCCGGGTAAACATGGCGCTCTGCAACTTCGCATCGGCAAGGAAGTCGGAAGGGGTCATGCTCGGCAGGCAGCGCATGCGGGTAATGGGGAGCACATGCGTTACCACATCAGGGATTTCGCTGGGGTTGGGAAGCACGAGCACCAGCTGCATCCCTCCCTGCGCCAGCTGCACAAACAGGTCGTTTAGCAGCACGCGCGACCTTTCGTCAAGCCCAATGTAGGGGTTGTCCAAAATCAGCACCTTGGGAGCAGATTTTAGCACATTAATGATTAAATATTTGCGGAGCTCTCCGCTGGAGAGGCTGATGATGTTTTTATTTAGCAAATCTTCTACGCCAAACAGCGCAATCAGCTTCTGCACTTCGGCCTCGCTGCCGCCTGATTTTTTCATTAAATCTCGCACCAACGGCGTTTCTCCTTCTGCCGAGTTCCACCGCTGCTGGTAGTACAGATGGCGGGATTCGGCCAAGCTGTACATGTCGCGAAAGCTCACCACCTTTACCTTTTCGTGCAGCGGAGCATCGCCGTCAATGTTGTAGCTAACGATGCCCTCGGCAAGGGGCAGCTTACCCGTTAGCAGGTTGATAAAGGTAGTCTTTCCTGCTCCGTTGGGACCTACTACAGCCCAATGCTGAAGGGGGTACAGGTCAAAATTGAGAGGATGCTGAAACCGAAGCTCAGCATCGCGAAGTACAGCATTACCTATGTGAATGAGTGGAGTTAGCATGGCTAATCAATGTGCAAAATTTCGCCCCTTACGGGCGAGGTGTAACGAATGTTTCTATGTTTTTCCAGATAATTTACAGCTGCTTCTACCGTAGTCACGCCAAGTCCTTCACCCTTATCTCCCAAGGGCAAAGTGTATTCGCTGGGTTTGGTGGACATGTAGCTATTCATCGCCACAGAGTAGCGTTTGTTGGGATTGAGCGGCTTTCCGCCGGTCAGGGCGATGCTTACCTCGGCATCGCTACCTACAGGGCGAATTTTGTAGGTAATCCCCGAAACGCACAAGTCTATACGGTCAAAGTGCAGGTAAGCATCTTTTATAAGCTGCTTCAGGTCGGCTTCCGTCAGGTTGAAGCGAACAAGCTCGTTGCCAAACGGGTCTGCATGGTAAAGGTTGCTCATGGTAACCTCTCCGGCGTGCAGCGCGCTGACCCGTATCCCCTTGACGTTTTGCAGTACGATATCTACGCCGGTTGCGCTACGCACAGCATCGCAGAAAAAGTTACCCACGTTCACTTGTCCATAAATAGTATCGGCAAGCGTAGCAACAGTCCTCATGAGGGCAGGGTTGCTGTTGTAGGCTCTAATTTTGCGCGACACAAGCGTATCCCTCTGCGTCAGCTGCGCTACGTTGACCAAGCAGCAGCGCTTGCTTACCACGCGCCCGCTGCGAAATTTTACGGTGGTGCGCCCAATGCAGCTCACGTAGCGGTCTGCCTGCGTTATCAGCACGCCGTTGACTAACATTCCGCTGTCGAGCCGCGTATGGGTATGTCCGCCAACAATCACATCTATCTCGCCAAATCGCTCGGCAAGCAGCGAATCTTGGGGCACGCCAACATGCGTAAGGGCAAGCAGCAGGTTGCTTTTTTTGCGCAGCGGAGCATACTTTTCAAATTCGCTTTGCGGGTTTGAAAAATGCAGCTTGCCAATTCTCTCCGTGTGCGCCTCCGGGCGCTCCTGCGTTAGCCCAACAACGCCGATTTTTTCGCCCGATTTTGTGAAAACCACGTAAGGGCGAAGGGTGGGTATAGGGCTGCTATCAACGCTGATGTTGGCGCATATAAACGGGAAGCCAGCCTGAGCAATGCGCATGGCAAGCGCTTCCTGCCCGTAGTCGAACTCATGGTTGCCGAGCGTACTTGCATCGAAGTGCAGGTCGTTCATCAGGTCGATAATAGGGTAGCCCTTGTCTGCGTAGTAGTCCACCACCGGATTGCCGGAAAACAAGTCACCCGCCGAGAGCAGCAGCACGTTGGGATGCAGCTTTCGCTGCTCGCTTACATAGGCAGCAACTTTATCTAAGTCGTCGATGTGGCTATGTATGTCGTTGAGCGAAAGAATAACCAGCTCCGTTTCCTCGGCGCGGCAGCCCGCTAAAGCGAACAGCAGGACAAAAATTTTTACTTTATGCTTCAATATCAACTTCAAATATACTACTTTATTTTCAACTTTCGATTCAGTATTCAGGCTTCAGGCTTCATTTTCCTCATAAGGAAAACGTAAGTCGGGAAGTGGTCGCTGTAGCCGCCAATGAAAGCGCCGCTGGAGTAGGTACGAAATGGATATCCTGCGTAGCGTCCCTCTTTTTGCTTGAGAAAATCTTCGTTGAAAATACCTGATTTATAAAATTTGTACGTTGTAAAATCTTTTCCCAGCAGCGGCTCCGATACAATAATCTGGTCGAACAGGCTCCAGCTGTCGTCCCACGCCAGCGACCCGACGCCGTCCTTAAACCACCTGTACATGGTGTTGTGAAGCCCACCCTTTTCGGTTTTTTCTACCGACGAGCTCGCCTTTAGTATTTTGGTAAGGCTTTTGTTCGTAGGGTCGTCGTTGAGGTCGCCCATGATGATAATTTTTGCGTTGCTGTCTGCGCTGTAGAGCGAATCTACAATGCTACGGCAGAGCGCAGCCGCTCCATTGCGCAGCGGTTGGCTTCGCTTCTCGCCGCCGCGTCTCGATGGCCAGTGCATTACGATAATGTGCACCAGCTCGCCGTCGAGCAAGCCCGATACCAGCAGCTGGTCGCGGGTGCGGAAGTAGGGCATGTCCGCTATCTTTAGGGGCACCGAGCGCGACCCCAGCACGCGAAACCGGCTTGCTTGGTAAATCAACCCTACGTCAACGCCGCGCGCGTCGGGCGAATCGTAGTGCACAATGCCGTAGTCAGCTTCGCTGAGCGGCGAAGTTTTGATGAGGTCTTCGAGCACCAAGCGATTTTCTACCTCTGCTACACCCAAAATAGTAGGCCCCGACGGTAGCATCTCGCTACCTATCCGGCGGATTGCCGAGGCCATGTTGCGCTGCTTGTGCTCGTAGCGCTCGGCAGTCCACTTGTTGTCGCCGTTTGGTAAGAACTCGGAGTCGTCGGTGTTGGGCGACTTGATGGTGTCAAAAAGATTTTCAAGATTGTAGAACGCCACGCAAGCCACCACGTATTTTTGCTTTTGCGTAAAGCCTGCCGTTGCCGCCAGCAACAGCAAGGCCAGCAGCGTAGACATACATAGCAACGTGTTTTTCTTTCTCATATATTTATGTTATGAACTCGCAAATTTCAACTTCAAAGTTTCAAAATTCAAATTAAGAGGAGCATGGAAATTCGCCTCTATTCGCCTCTATTCGCCTCAACATTCAACACTTCCACTACTTCAAAACCTCTCAATTTCCCGGCTCAAATATAGGTATAAATATTGACAGGTAAGAGCACTTTTATGTTAACAAGTTACGTTTACGAAAATTTAGCATATATAATTTCAGTTTTTCCACATTTCATCGTACATTGTAATAATAATTTCACCATTTTGAATATTTGACTACAAATCATAAGTATAATGCATATAAAGATAAGAATTTTCATATTAACAACATTGTACTCTACAATGTTCTCACCGGCAGCGATGGCGCAGCTTTCCGCCGACAGCGCCTCCGCAGCCGAAGTACAAACAGCGCCAAGCTTGAGCGTTGACGTAATAGAGGTTGACGTTGACGAAAACGAAAGCGAAGGGCAAAACGTTTCGGGCTTGCTGGGCGCTTCGCGCGATGTCTTCACCTCGCAGGTGCAGTACAACCTGAGCGCCTTCCGCTTTCAGGAGCGCGGCTACAGCTCGGACTACTCGTCGGTTTACTTCAACGGCTTTTCGCTGCAAGACCCCGAAACAGGGTACGCTAACTACAACGTGTGGGGTGGGCTGAACGATGTGCTGCGCAGCTATACCAGCAAGAATGGCTTAGAGCCTTCGGAGTGGTCCTTTGGCAACTTTTCCGGCGTAACGTCGTACAGCACGCGCGCATCCGGCTACCGTAAGCAGACCCGCGTGTCCATTGCCATGGCCAACCGTACCTACAGGCACAGGCTGATGGCAACCAGCGCCAGCGGCTTGCTGCAAAATGGCTGGGCTTACGCAATCTCGGCCTCCATGCGGCTGGGTAACTCGGGGTACATGGACGGCACGCCCTACGAATCGGTTGCCTACTTCATGGCGGTTGAAAAGCAGCTCGGCAAGGGGCATAGCCTCAACCTGACCGTTATGGGGTCTCCGCTGCGGCGCGGCATGTCAAGCGCCGTTATTCAGGAGGCTTACGACCTGTACGGCAGCTACTCGTACAACCCTCGGTGGGGCTACCAAAGCGGCAAGATTCGCCCGGCGCGCATTCGCCGCGTGCACCTGCCGCTGGCCATGCTCAACTACGTGTGGAACATCAACGAGAACGCGAAGGTGGAGGCGGGTATTTCGCTCCTTGCCGGGCGCAACGGAACGTCGGACTTGGACTGGTTTGACGGCAACGACCCCCGCCCCGACTACTACCGCAAGTTCCCAAGCTACCAAACCGACCCTGCGCTGAAGGCGTGGTACACCGAGCAGTGGAAATCTCACAACATTACCACCACGCAAATCGACTGGGACGCGCTGATTGAGGGGAACTACAACGCCAACCTCAACAAGGAAGACGACGACTGGCAGGCCTTGACCATCGTTAAGGAGCGCCGCAGCGACCAGCGAACGCTGAGGGGATTTACCAGCTACGTCAACCACCTCAACCAGCACCTATCGCTGCATGGAGGGCTGGAGGCGCAGGTGTACAAGGGGCTGTTCTTTCAGCTGGTGAAGGATGCTCTGGAGGCCGACTACTACCTGAATGTGGATAAATACGCCATGAGCGACTACGCGCTTACGCCTCAGAATGCCTACTACGACGTGAACGACAGCAACCTGAAGAAGCGCCTTGGCGAAAAGTTCGGCTACGACTACAACATCCGCCAAAACGATATTTCGGGCTGGGCGCAGGTGAAGCTTAGCCGCGGTATCTTTGACTACTACCTTGCCGGCTCAGCGGGGTACACCGAATTTTGGCGCGACGGCAAAATGAACAACGGTCGCTTTGCCGAGACAGGACGCTCCTACGGCAAGTCGAAAAAGGAAACGTTTGTGCACTACGCCGCCAAAGCCAACGCTACCTGCAAAATCACAGGGCGCAACTACCTTGCGGTAAATGCAGGCTACGAGCTTCGCCCGCCGCTGTTCAAGAATACCTACCTGCAGGAGCGCTACCACAGCTTCACGGTTGCCGATTACGGCCTGAGCATCGATAACGAAAAA
The DNA here is from genome assembly GCA_031268055.1 of Prevotellaceae bacterium. Lineage (GTDB taxonomy): Bacteria > Bacteroidota > Bacteroidia > Bacteroidales > UBA932 > JAITMY01. Next base: position 9,097 of record JAIRXY010000188.1, read on the forward strand.
ATATACGGGGGCGACGTCAGCTACCACTACCGAGGAACAAGCCTCAAGCTGCGCGCGTCGGCATACTACACGCAGAGCAAAAATGCTTCGGAGATAAAGGTGTTCTACATGGAGGGCACGTCGGCGCTGGTGGAGTACATTGCTCAAGGCTTAGACAAGCGCCACATAGGTAGCGAGCTGGGGGCCAGCTGCAAGCTGACCTCTACCGTTACCCTCGACATGGCGCTGGCGCACGGCTGGTACGGCTACACCTCCAACCCCAACACGTCGGTCATAGCCGATGACGAGGCTGCCCACGTGAACGCCATCAGCTTTCACAAGGCCTACATTGCAGGCTACAGCGTTGGCGGAAAGCCGCAAACTGTTGGCGCTGCATCGCTAACGTATCGCTCGCCCAAGTACTGGTTTGCAGGCGTCACCGGCAGCGTGGCGGCCAACACCTACATCGAAATCAACTACGACAGGCGCACCCACGAGGCCGTATCTTTTCTGCCCGGAACGCCGCAGTACAAGCATCAGCTGGAGCAGGAAAAATACCCCGTGGCCTACACGATAGACCTGTTTGGCGGCGCTTCGTGGCAGCTCAAAAATGTCGGCATAGTAGGCTTGAACGGGAATGTGCAAAACATCCTAAACCAAAACTTCAAGACCGGCGGGTTTGAGCAGCTACGGTACGACGTTACCCTGTTGGACAAATTCCCATCGAAGTACTACTACAGCTTTGGCCTTACGTTTTTCATGCAGGCGTACTATCGCTTCTAAAAACAGGCCGAGGCTTCCGCAGCTTCTGATTTCAACAATAACACTATAAGCAACTGATTATTCATGAAACATACACACAACATATATTTTTCTACGCTGCTTGCAGCATCGCTGTGCCTGAGCGCGTGCATGCGCGGATACGACTACGAGTTTTATACTCCTCCATTTCCGGAAACTCCTACGGTAGACCAAGCTACAAATTACGTCTACGAAACCTTTGACGACGCAGCCTGCGTTGACGGGCAAATGCTGATGCCACCTTTCGGTTGGACAAGCTTTGCCATCGCCGGCGTGCGCACCTTTCAAACCGGCGTGGTTGCCAAAAAAGGTGGCGGCATAATGCGCGGCGTAATGGGTACGGGCTACCTCTCTAACGACACCGTAAACGACTTCTGGCTGGTAATGCCGCCGCTTGATGTATCGGACTCCACCAGCAGGCTTACCTTTCAAGAGGGGATTACCTACGACAACGATAGCACCAAGATTATGCTAATGTACAGCGAAATCTACAGCGGCGGCATGGATAGAATTAACCCGAGCGAGTGGGTAGCGCTGAGAGAAACCAAGCCTGCCGCAACTTCCTCGGGAGCGGTAGAGATGAGAGAGTGCGCCCCCATATCGCTCTGGAAGCTGGGGGGAAGCCGCAAGGTGGTATACGTTGCTTTCCGGTATCGCAGCAGGGTCACGCTGGGAGACATTGCAGCGGACAACGCCAAGCGCGCCAACTACTACCTCGACAACGTTGTATTCAGGCGGAATTAAGAGCAGATGCACGACAAAAGATGCTATAAGTACTGTCATGCCATCCTGAACAGCGCTGCCACGCCATCCTGAGCAGCATTGCTCAGCCATCCTGAGCAGCGCTGCCACGCAACACTTAATTATAGGTACTGCCACGCAATGCTGAGCAGTACTGCCACGCAATACCTAAACAGGTACGGCAAATAAATCAAACTAAAAAGAAGCAAAAAAAATGAAGCAAAATATTTTATGGGTAATATCTCTATGTTTCGCAGCAGCCTCGTGCGATATGGAGAAAAATGAGCCGCTGCAACCCGCAGGGCTTACCCAGCTACACGAAACTTTTGAGGCGCTGAGCAACGAGAATAGCATTAGCCGGCTCAGCGGCTGGACTAACATTATGGTGGTAGACGCTACCCACGCCGCGCCGCTGCAATGGCTGGCGTACGAAACAGGGTGCAACGTGGCAATGCAGGCCTCGGCGCACAAGTTCGACGATAGCAACAGGGGCATATCCTACGAATCGTGGCTGCTCACGCCTCCTTTGGACTTTGGGCATGCCGCGAGCAAAACGCTATCCTTCCGCATGCAAGCATCCCACTGGCAGGAGCCGACAACCATCGGCGTATATCTGGTAGAAAATCTTGCCGCAATAGGCAAGCCCGAAAAGCTCATACTGCTGCCGGCCAACCTGCCCGAAAAGAGCTCCGGAAGCCGCTGGATAGCAACCTCCATAGACCTGAGCAAGACGCGCGGCGTTGCTATGGTTGGCTTTTGCTACAGAGGGTTAGGAGGCTCCTCGGCCTCTACGTCTTTTCGTGTTGACGACGTGATTTTTGGGGGCGCAGGCAGCGCTACCAAGGCCGCCATATTTGAAGAAACTTTTGAAAACGGCTTGGGCAGCTTTACGCCTGTCAGCGCGAGCGGCGCGCAAAGTTGGGAGTGGAACAGCAGCGCCGAAAGCGCTCCATACATGCCTGCCGCCAAAGTAAGCGGTTACACCTCGGGAGCTTCCTATCCCAACGAAGACTGGCTTATTTCGCCGCCCATTGACCTTAGCGGCGCGCAAAGCGCAATCCTCACCTTTGAGCACAACATCAACAAGGGGGTGGCTTCTGCCGACGCTATGAAGCGGGAGCAAGCGGTGCTAATATCAACGAGCTGCACAGACGCCAGCAAGCCCGGGGACGCAGCGTGGGAGCCGCTAACGGCGCTCGCCTATCCGTCGGGGAGCACATGGACGTTTGCCTGCTCCGGAAAGCTTAGCCTTGCGCAGTACGCAGGCAGCAGCAACGTTCGCGTAGCGTTTAAGTACACCTGCGGAAACGACAACGCCGCTACGTGGAGCATAGCAAACTTCAAGGTAGTTGGCGAAAATTGACACCCGTAGCGAATACCAAAACCGATAATTTTTCCCATGAAAGGGCTCATAAACATTCTTATTAACTGATAAAAGCAATGAATTATGAGAAAAATAAAAACATTGGCAATATACTTCATTTTTGCAGCCGGCATTACATCGTGCCGCAACGACAAGGTAGACAGCGACGAATTTATACCAGCCCCCACCGAAGGCGCGACCTCGCTATACGAAACATTTGACGGCTTTACCCCCGACGCTAAGGTCGCCAACGTCAGAGGGTGGTCGGAGCTGCTCGTCAAGGGGCGTATTTCGTGGATAGTCGTCAACAAAAATGGCAATAAGTACGCCGAAATTACGGCCGCAAATACCACAGACGACAACGATTGCGAAGCATGGCTGCTTACCCCTGCGCTCGATTTGGCAAAAGCGCCGAACAAAACGCTGACCTTTAGCACGCAGCTTGCCTCATGGCGCGAGCAGTCTTCGCTTGAGGTGTACCTGCTGCCTGCGCGCTCCACCAAAGACGCCGTCAAGCTGGCGATTGGCGAAGCCCCCGACTACATTCGCATTGCCCAGCAAGCAGATGGCCCCGACGTGTGGGTGCCCTCCGGCGATGTCGACTTGAGCCGCCATGCGGGTATGGGTATCGTTTACGTTGCGTTTCGCTATACAGCAAAAGGCGGTACGGATAACTCCACCACCTTCCGCATAGACAACGTAGCGCTGGGAAGCGTCGGCGGGGATACCGGCGGAGATACCACCGGCGTATCGACCCTTAGCGAGGACTTTGAGTCGTTCACGGACGGAACGGGAAATGCCTACATGAGCAAGCAACCCGACAGCAAGGGGTGGAAAGGGCTAAATACGCAGGGCGCGTCGGATAAGCTGGAGCCTGATGTGCGCAAGTATGGCGAGAACGAGAATAAGTTCGTGCAATTTTCGGCGCACCGCAACTCAATCACCACGGCCGCAGCGCAGGAGTTCTGGCTTATTTCGCCAAGCTTGAACGTAGATTCTGCCGCCTCAAAAACCTTCTCGTTTGACGTTGCGGCAGGCTACTACAACGAAAATACTGTCTTTGAGGTGTACATCATGGACGGCGACAACCCCGCTACGGCAAGCAAAGAAAAGCTGGAGTGGAGCAGGCCGAGCGCTATACCACCCGGCGCATACGGCGCTTTTGCCTCGTCGGGTAACGTAGACATATCAGCGTACAGCGGAATACGGCGCATAGGATTCTACTACCAAGGGACAAGCGGCTCCGGCAACTCCACTACCTACCAGCTCGACAACTTTGTGTTTGGAAGTAGCGTTGCGGTTACGCCAACGCTGAAGTTTACCTCCACGGCTTCTGCCGCGGTTGTTGTAGGGAATGAGCTCAGCCACACCTTTACGCTGGAGGAAAAAAATCTGACGGGTACAACCACCATCTCGTGCAGCGACCTACCGGACTGGCTCACGCTCACCGGCAAAACGCTTACCGGTACTGCCCCCGCTACCGCCGGTAGCTACACGCTTAATGTTACCGCAGCCAACGGAAGCGTAACGGCAGCGCAAGCGCTGACCATTACGGTTACCGAACCGGTTGCCCCCGGCTCAAACCTTGTAGTGAACGGCAGCTTTGAAGATTTTGCCGACGCTACGCCTGGGGGGTGGTCAATTGGAACAGGTGTTAACAACAATCCTGTTGCTAAAATCGCAGCAGCGGCGCAAGATGGTAGCTTTGCCGTGAAGCTCGCAGGCGCCACAGGCGGCCGGTGCGACTTGAAGCAAACAATTGCCGGAATTGTTCCGGGAGCGACTTATGCCGTTTCATTTTGGTATAAAGACAATACCCAAGGTGTGTACAATCAAGGAGTAAAAATTTGGTCTAACTTCTCGAATGGTAGCGGTAAGCCAATTGTACCCGACGCAAAAAGTCGCCTGCAATCCGATACAACGCTTGCGCCAACCGCCAGCTGGGCATTGTTCACGCTTGATGTTGTAGCGCCGGACGAGGCCGCCAGCTTTAATTTTGAGATTAGGGCAACGAAGAACAATGAGGGAATAATCGATAACTGTTCTTTCGTTACAAAGTAAGCCCTTTTTTAGCTCAGGTAAGATGCTCTTCTACGTCCGTAGAAGAGCATCTTCTATGCCCGTAGAAGAGGTTGTTCTACGCCCGTAGAAGAGGCTGTTCTACGCCCGTAGAAGAGGCTCCTCCGGGGTTTTACGACGCTCTGTCGCTGTTGAGCGGGTCAACGTAAAGTGACCCGCTCTTTTTTGGGGGCATACGGCAGCGTTTCCGCAGCACACGCTGCAAGCTTGAGCTAACCGTGCTCAAGATAATTTTATTGGGGGAATGATTTTTCGCCATATTTTTTTTACATTTGCGCTTTAGCAATTCCGGCCGCAGAGCGCTGCGGCTATTTTCACCAAACATAAAACCACAAAATTGATTGCTTATGACATTCCAATTCAAAATTAAGGTAAAAGGAATCACCAAGCCTCCGGTATGGAGGCAGGTTGTTGTTCCGTCGGACTTCACGTTCATGGCGTTTCACGATGTAATACAAGCTGCATTTGGCTGGGAGAACGGGCACTTGTTTGAGTTTAAAAGCAATGATGGCGGCATCCGCATATCGCTGCCAATGGACGAAGGCTTTTTTGACCCCAGCTTCTTTGCCGAAGCAGAGAACGCTTCAGAGGTCAAGCTGTCCGACATTTTTGGTGATATCCGCCAACTTTTCTACATCTACGATTTTGGGGATGATTGGATTCACGAAATAACCCTGGAGGCAACCGCCGCCGACGGCAACGCAAAGACGGCGCTCTGCCTGTCAGGGAAGGGAGCGTGTCCGCCCGAGGACTGCGGCGGCATATACGGATATGAAGAAATAAAAAATATTTTCAAAAGCGAGCCCAAGAGCGAGCAGGCCAATGAATACAGGGAATGGCTTGGCCTGAATGTCAAAGAGGTATGGGATGCCGAAGCCTTTGATATAGACGAAGTAAATGCCATTTTAAAGCGTATCCGGTAGCAATGGGGCATTTCCAATGATAATTATGATGGGCAAAAATTTTTTGATTTGCCGTGATTTATGCTACCCCACCCTTTCAGGGCTAAAAGCCCGAAATCATTTTCGTAGAGCTGTGCCCTACGAAAATGGATACCCTACTAAACCCAAGCCCTGCAAGGGCGCAATCCAAACGATAAGCTTTTTTATCGGACAATAGTGATTCCTAACTCAAAAGGGTACATTTCAAGTTGTCGCGCTAAAATCTCCGCAGGTAAAGACGTTGCGCGCAGCATTTCTACAAAAACGACAATTTGAAATGCACCTATTTAAAATTCAAAATTCAAAATTTTATGCTACCTTTGCCCACTTAAATTTTTATATAACGAAAGAACAACATGGAAAATCAACAGGCAGAGCCATCATTTGATTTTAGCGACCTTGGGCTGAGCGAAGCTACGCTCAGCGCAATCCGCGCCAAGGGGTTTGAGACCCCCAGCCCTATCCAGCGGCTGGCCATACCTGTGCTGCTACAGAGCAGCAAGGACATCATTGCGCAGGCGCAAACAGGTACAGGCAAAACGGCCGCGTTTGGCCTGCCCATCATAGACCAGCTTGTGCCGAACGGAAAAGTGCAGGCGCTTGTGCTGGCGCCCACCCGCGAGCTGGCGCTACAGGTGAGCGACGAGATAATTTCGTTCAAGAGCGACCGCCCCTTGAGCATAGCCACCATCTACGGCGGCGCCTCCATCAGCGAGCAGCTGCGCAGGCTAAAGAAAGGCGTGGACATTGTGGTAGGTACGCCCGGCCGCATCATCGACCACATTTCGCGCGGCAGCCTCGACCTGAGCGGCATCCGCTGGTTTATCCTCGACGAGGCCGACGAAATGCTCAACATGGGATTTATCGAAGATATTGAAGAAATCTTTAAGCAAACGCCCGACAACCGCCGCGTTATGCTTTTCTCGGCAACAATACCCGACCATATCGCCAAGCTGTCGAAAAAGTACATGCGCGACGTTGAGCATATCAAAGTGGAGGCTAAGCAGCTCACCACCGACCTCACCGACCAGATTTACTTTGAGGTGAAGCAGGGAGACCGCTTTGACGCGCTTACCCGAATAATTGACGTGGAGCCGGAGTTCTACGGGCTGGTATTCTGCCGAACAAAGGTAACCACCGACGAGGTGGTGAGCAAGCTCCTTGAGCGCGGCTACGAGGCCGACGGTCTGCATGGCGACCTGACGCAGATAGCGCGCGAAAAAATCCTGTGGCGGTTTCGCAACAAGCTTATCAACATATTGGTGGCAACGGATGTGGCGGCGCGCGGCATTGACATTGTAGACCTTACGCACGTAATCAACTACTCGCTTCCGCAGGATTTTGACGCGTACGTGCACCGCATTGGCCGCACGGGGCGCGCGGGGAAAGAGGGAACGGCCATCACGTTTATCTCGCCCAACGAGTACCGCCAGCTCATGCAGATGCAGAGGGTTATTAAAACCCAAATCCGCAAGGAGACGCTGCCCAACGCCGCCGACGTGGTAGCGGTAAAGCAAAACCGCATTAAGGATGAGCTGACCGAAATCATAGAGCTCAACACCTACAGCGACTATCTGCCGCTGGCGCAGGAAATCATTGCAGAGTATGGCGATGAGGTGGCGCTTGCTGCGATTATCAGGCTTGCGTTTAAGAACGAGCTGGACGTGAAAAACTACGCCGAAATTCGCACATTCTCCGTCGACAAGCGCGGAACGGCAAGGCTGTTCATCTCGCTGGGTAAGCTCGACGGCATGACGCCAAAAGAGCTGGTGATTTTCCTCAAAAAGCACACCAAGCTTACCGACAGCAAGATTGACGACGTAAAGGTGATGGATGCTTTCTCGTTTGCCACCGTTCCCTTTGAGGATGCCGAAGACGCCCTGCGGTCGCTCAACGCGCTACGCGGCAAAGGCGACAAGCCATTGGCCGAAATCTCAAAGAAGGAGCGCAAAGACTACAAAGATTACAAAGACCGCGGCGGCAGCGGCGGCGGCGATTTCGCTCCAAAGCGCAGAAGCATGCGCGGTAGAAGCTGAAGCTGAAGCTAATTAAGAATTAAAAATTAGGAATTAAGATTACGCAACCCGCTTCGGGTTGCAACTCTTCAACCCCTAATAGGGGGTTATAATAAACATTGTATATATGAAATGGACTAAGGACTAACTATCTGCACCAAAATTTGTTTTCTTTAATGCGTTTCGCTACCTTTGCCAACGTAAACAATCAAATATACCAAAGCCATGTTAGCAACACAACACGCCAAAGTAAAGCCGTACAATGCTGGCTATGCACCGCACAGCGACGCTTACGACGATACGCTGATGAGCAAAGAAGAGTTCTTTGCGAAAATAGACGCTGCATTAGAGGAGGTAAGGCAGGGAAAGGGAATGGTATTTAATTCAAAGGAAGAGTTACATGCTTATTTCGATGCTCTATGAGCTATAAAGTCATTACTTCGCTACGGGCGGGAAAAGGACTGCAATCCCTAAAAAAAAGTGAGCCGCAAGTATATAGGAAAGCAATGAGCTTAATAGATGAATTGTGGGAACACCCTGAAACGGGAACGGGGCACCCTGAACCATTAGGAGGTAATAGAGCGGGGCAATGGTCGAGGAGAATAACACAAAAACACCGCCTTATTTACCAAATTAACAAAGAAGAAATAGTTGTTATACTGCTTTCTGCTCATGGGCATTATGATGACAGGTGATTTTGTTACCTGCTTGTATTTTTTTTACGCTTAAAAATTCATACCAAACCATGAAAAAATTATTCTACCTCGCCGCTATTGTAGCTGTGGCAACGATGGTCGCCTGCGGCGGCAAAGATGATGAGTAAACGCAAGATTATACGAGTTTTGTAATCCGTTTCGAGGGTGATGTGTCACCAACTGCTCAAGTGACAGATTTGATTAGTGCTTACCATGATAGCGCTTGGCATAAGATAGCTGAGCACGGGAGTTTTACTTGGGGCAAAAATACTCACTTTCTGTCTAAAGAAGTTGTCTTATCAACACATCTTGATAGCATATATCTTTTTGGGATACGGGATAATGACGATTTTTGCAAGTCATACGACCCTTATATTTTACAAGAAAATCAAAAAAACTTTCTTGATTTCCCGGGAAGAGCCATTCTTAGTATAGATAAATGGCAGTACCCTAAATAACTATTTTGACCTAACAAACTTCCCTGAAACATACGATGGGACTAAAACTCCTTGAGTAAGCGAAACGCTTTGCTGAGTTTCACCGTGAATCATTCAAATCAAAAAAATCACAGCTCACCTGACTTTGTCACTACAACTCTTCAACCCTAACAGGGGTTTAAAACCCTGTTAGGGTCAAGAGCTTCGCCGCTCTGGTGATGGTTAGGCGTTCCGTTGCCCCGACGTGAAACGTCGGGCTACAGAGATTCAACTCCGTTCTGGGGGGGTGCATAAATGCTGAATTTCACCGTGAATCATTCAAATCAAAAAAATCACAGCTCAGACAAGCGGTAACAATTGGTAGCGAGAGGATTTCATTCAAAATTCAAAATTCAAAATTTAGAATTTACCTGAAACTTCCTGTCTCCTGTTTTGAAAAATGCAACAATTTGGGTGGCGGCTGCTAATCCGGCGTTGATGTTGGCCTCGGCGGTTTCGGCGCCCATTTTTTTTGGCGTAGCGAATACGCGCGCGCCAAACTTTGCGTTCAGCGCAACTTGCGAGTCGGCGGCAATGTCGGTAATGTACTTCAGGTCAGGCCGCTCCTCCAGCGCTTTTGCCAGCTCCTCCTCGTGGATAACCTCCTTGCGCGCGGTGTTCACAAGGCACCCGCCCTTGGGCATTGCAGAAAGCAGCTTGTAGCCAATGGACTTTTTTGTTTGCTCCGTAGCCGGAATGTGCAGCGAAACATAGTGGCACGTGCTGTACAGCTCTTCGATGGTTGCCGCTACCTTTACGCCGTCTTTTTCTATGCTCTCCTTGCTCACAAACGGGTCAAAAGCATACACCTCCATGCCGAAGCCTTGCGCCAGCTTTGCCACCAAGCGTCCGACGTTACCGTAGGCGTGTATGCCCGCTTTCTTACCCTTCAGCTCTGCGCCGGCGCCCGGGGTGAATGCGTTGCGCGCCATGAATACCATCATTCCCAGCGCAAGCTCGGCCACGGCGTTTGAGTTTTGGCCGGGCGTGTTCATGGCCACAATGTTTTTGGCCGTGCACGCTGCCAAGTCGAGGTTGTCATACCCTGCGCCTGCGCGCACCACCACTTTCAGGTTTTTGGCGGCCTCCACCACCTCTTTTGTCACCTTGTCGCTGCGCACAATCAGCGCGTCGACGTCGGCAACGGCGGCCAGCAGCTCGCCAACGCTGCTATACTTTTCGAGCAGCGCTATTTCAATGCCTGCCTCCTCAAAAATTTTCCTGATGCCGTCAACGGCTGCCTTTGCAAAAGGCTTTTCTGTTGCTAATAAAGTTTTCATAAACGAAATATTTTGTTGAGGTGCAAATATACGAATGAATTTTGAATTTTAAATTTTGAATTTTGAATGGGGTGCATTTGATTTCGTCGAGCTTCGGCTCAGTTGTCGCGCTAAAAATTCCCGCAGCGTAGAGACACGTTGCGTGCAACATCTCTACTACAAAGCAATTTGAGCCGAAGCTCAACGAAGTCAAATGCGCCTCCAAAATACATACCTCAGAGCTGCAAAATTTTTCACCTCCTGACGTTGTCAACTTTTTTGATTGAAATGAAATCTTGAAAATCTTGCTTTAGACAAAAGACAGGCAGCGAATTACAATTTATAATTTATAATTCAAAATTCAAAATTCAAAATTTCACAACGATTCCTGCTTTTACCCATCGTCCGGGCTGCGGGATGTTGCCAAAGTCAAGATAGGTGAGGTTAAGCAGGTTTGTGGCCTCGGCAAAGATGCTGCAACGCTCGTCCTCCCAGCATATCTTCAAGTCGCACAAGTAGGATGGCTCAAAGGGCGTTACCTCTGCGTAGGTTTTGGCGTCGGCGTTAAAAGGCTTGTAGCTTCCGGCGCGCTGCCGATATTGTAGATGCCACGAAGCGTACAGCTTGCTCCATACGCCATGCTGAAGCGTTACCGCGAGGCGGTGGCTCAGCTGCTCCACCACGTAGCTTGCTGTTTCTTCTCCGTCGCCCGGCATGGCGTACAGGTACGAGTAGCCGATGGCAATTTTTTTGAAAAAGCGTCTCAGCGGTGCATGCTCAGCGTAGAAGTTCACGCCGGAAGTAGCAACGTTGGTGATATTTTGCGAGTACCAAAGGTTGTCGCTTGGGTTGAGCCTCCAGTTGATGATGCGGTAGCCGTAGCGGTAGAACGCCGAAGCAGAAGCTCTCCATGAGCTCCGGCGGTAGCGCAGCGTAAGCTCTCCGGTGACGGCTTCTTCCGGCTTCAAGCTGGGGTTTCCCCTGTACGAGCCTACTTTGTAGTACAGGTCGGTAAACGTTGGCAGGCGGTAATCGTTGTTGGCAGAGGCGCCAAGCTGCCATGCCGCGCTGAGGTCGTACGCCACATTCCCGCCGGCGTATGCACGGAAGCCAAATTCGTTGTTGCCGGCGGCCATTACCCCAAGCGTGATGTGAAGCTTCTGCACGTGGAGCGTACGCTGCAGGAAGGCCGAGAAGTGGTCGCGCCTTTTTTCGCGCGTGTAGAAAGCGTTGCTTCCATCCTCCCCTCTCACGGCGATAGGCTCTTGCATTGGCTCCCCCAGAGCGCTGCTGTAGATGTGCTCGTAGCGGTAGCTGAATCCGGCGGCGCTTGTCCCCAATTTGTCGAGGCGGGTAAGCTGCGCCAGCCCTCCCGCCACATCGGTGCGGTGGTAGTTGTGGCCGGCGTACCATTCGGGAGGGTTAGCGTGAAAGAGCTCGTACCGGTCGTAGTGCTGGCGGTGGTAGAGGCTTGCGGAAAGCCCCCATCTGCCCTTTTCGACGCTGTAGCGCACGCTCGAAAGCAGCGTGCGCGTGCGGTCGTGCTGCTGAAGATACTCTGGAGTGTAGAAGCTGTTTGCCCCAAAATCCTTGCTCTGGTAGCCCACCTGCGCGCTGAGAACGCCGCTTTTTCGGGTAGCGTAGCGCACCTGCGCGTATACGTTATCAACGTCAAAGTCGGTGTTGGTGGCGTACCCGTCGCTCCTGCTTTTGCTTGCGGATATTGCCGCGCGCAACGACCTTGCGGCAAAGCTTCCCGAAGCGCTATAAGCCCGATAGCCGTACATTCCCTGCGTCAGCCCCGCGGAAGCGGCCGAGCGGTCTGGCGCGCTCGTAACAATATTGACAGCGCCGCTGTAGGTAGCTGCGCCAAACCTCCATGCACCGGGGCCTTGCAGCGCTTCTACGCGCTGCACATCTTCGAGGTTAAGGGGAATATCTAAGGAGTAGTGGCCGGTTTGGGGGTCGGTAATGTTTACGCCGTTGAGGAGAACGACCGTTTGGTCAAAAGTGCCGCCGCGGAGGGATATGTCGGCCTGCACGTTGTTGCTGCCGCGCGTTCTAACGTCAGCGCCGTCGAGGTAGCGCAGCAGGTCTTGGATGTTCTGCACCGCCGCTCGCTTAATATCGTCGCGGCTGATGAGGGCTACCACGCGCGCCGGCTCTGCAATGGCTAACGCTTTATCGCCCGTCACCGTCACCTCGTCTATGGGCACGGGGTTGTCTTCATGTTCGCGCTCGGAGGCTTGAGCGGTGTTGGCCTCTGCCGAGGCCTGCTGCGCGCTGAGCGTCACCAGCGACAGGCTCGTGGCCAGCACGCCAATTTTTATCTGCTTGCCAAGGCTGTTGAACACGGCGTAATTTTTGCGCGTCCAGCGGCAAAAGCAAATGATGCTTTTTGTTGCTTTATTTTTCATTTTTTTTGATTGAAGAAAGTGATTTTGGTTAATAAGGGTTTACAAAACGTTGGTGAATTCTACGCCATTGAATTTCCAGAACAAAATATCAAACCGGCCGCTGCTCACCGTAACGTTAGCGTCGTTGTCCATCTCATCGACCATAGTAGCGGTTACTTCAAATGTTCCGGAAAGGCTTACGCCCTCGACTTCTTTGTTGTTTCCGGCGGAGTATATAATCCGGCGGCTGCGAGTAAAAAAGAGCAAGCCTGATGTGACGGTTAGCGTGTTGGCTAAATCTTCGCCGTATGACAAGTGGGTTTCCAAGAGGTGATGCTGAGAGGTGAATTTTTGGTTGACCAGCGCATATAATCCGGAGAGCGAATCGGATATTTCCGCTGGAAAATCAAACAATAGATCCATTTTTTCGCCGTAGATGCCTTTTTGCCCAATCATGGCAAACTGTAGCAGTCCGGGTGCTTTTTTTGAAATGCGCGCGCTGGGAGTGTTGTAGGAAGAGTAGAGCGTCCAATTTTGGTTGAATACCCAATCTTTGCTGGATGTAACAATCTTTGCTCCAGCAGTATTGTAGCCATACTCTGTGTATTTGGGCAGCTCATCTTCAAGTAGCGTTACGGTGTTATCAAACCAAGTTTCTTCGACGTTTGGCTTGCAGCCTGCCAGAACAAATGCTGTCAGGTAGAGGGAGAGGCGTACGGTGAGCAATATTTTTTTCATTTGCAACATTTTTTTTAGCTATAATAAAATAAACAAAGGAATGTATAGCCCTACTTGTGCTGTAATACCCAGATTGGTACGGTAGTAGGACTTGGTATTTTGGGAAAAACTCAACGGAATACCAAACTCAAATCTAACGTTGTGGTTGTCGAAGCTTCCAAAGCGAATACCCAGCTTGGCGTGCATGTGGATGTAAAAGGGGGAAACGCTTTCAAAGTAGGAGGTTAGCCGCTGCTTAACTTCTTCGGGCGTACTAAATGCCGTGATGAACTTGGTAGCAGTGTGCACATTAATGTTAGCTATTGCGCTACCCTTGAGGTAAATCCCATAGTCGACCTTATTAGTCAGCGGGAAAGTCACCTCAACAGGTATGCTAACGTACGAGGCAACAGACCTTACGTCGTATACAGAGGTGTAGTGTACAACTACATTATCTTCATAATCAACAATGTAAGCGCTTCCCTTGTAGTTTGGCCACCCAAATAGGTAGCTGTTGAGCTGGGAGTAGTAGATTCCTGCTGCAATGGCAAGGCGCATTTTGAAAAAGCCTTTTTCAGCTATCACTCCGACGTGGGGGTGGTTGACAGCAGGCGCGAGGCTTGGGCCGTTGCGAAAGTCCTCCAAGCGCATGAGTGCAACCTGATACCACGTATAACCTGCCGAAAATCCCAGCTGCACGCTGTTATCCGGTATATATACGCGGTGAAAGTAGTTTTTGTGGTCGGCATCGTAGCCTTCCTTGTGCCTATCCTTGCCGTGCGCAGCATGAATACAGCTCAGCAGCGCTATCGGCAGTCCTATTTTAGAGAGTATACTCATTTGTCCGGCTGTATGGGATTTTTGTAGGAGGCAAAGTTAATATAAATATTGAAAAGGCAGCTTTTTTCTAAGAAAAAAAGAGTATTTTTGTTGCTCTATAAAGCTATATATTTGATACACGCAGCACATAATTTTGGATTTCTTCCCACCTCGGCAAAAGAGTGCCACAGCCGAGGGTGGGAGTACGTTGATGTTATTCTTTTCACGGGCGATGCCTACGTTGACCACCCATCGTTTGGGGCAGCGGTGATTGCCAGAACGCTCGAGGAGCAGGGGTACCGAGTAGCCATTGTTCCGCAGCCCAACTGGCGCGACGATTTGCGCGACTTTAAAAAGCTCGGTGCGCCCCGGCTCTTCTTTGGCGTTACG
>JAIRXY010000260.1 GCA_031268055.1 Prevotellaceae bacterium
GTATAGGCCGCTGCGCTCGAAAATAAAGGAGCCTTCCGTCCACCGCCTGTTTACTTCGTGGGAGGTAACAGAGCGGCTTTCCCACTCCGCCTGCGCGTCGCTCATTTCCGTGGGAGGCGCAAGTAGCAGCCGAGGCTCCCCTACAATGCCGGAAAAGTCCGGCTGTAGCTCTACGCCGTACACCCAGCTCTCTTCGACCTCGCCGTACCAGCCCTGCGTTTTTGCCCAATCGGCAACCTCGCTCTGAACGGGGTGCTTATAGCAGCAGCGAGAATAGTACAAATATACTTTATCATTCTCAAAAAGCAAATTTGCGTCAATAATCGGGTAGCCCGGGTCAAATACGGGGCGGCTGTACATTTCCTTGAAAGGTCCTGTCGGCTTGTCCGCAGCGGCAACGCCAATGCGGAAATTTTCCGCCTCGCCTGTCGGATTCTCCTTCCAGCTGGCGCTAAACCACAGGTAGTATTTTCCATCCCGCTCGTAGATCTCCGGCGCCCAGAAGCAGCCGGCAGCCCACGATTCGTCGGTAGCGCCTTCGTAAACCTGCTCTTCCTCCTGCCAGCAAGCTCCGTCTTCGGAGGAGTAGGCTTTGAATCCGTTCAAATTCTCGGTGGTGCCGTACAGGTAAAATTTCCCGTCGGAGGCTTTCAAAAGAAACGGGTCGCCAAGGGCAACGGGTAGGGGATTTTGATAAGCTATTTTTTCGCCCGTTTTTACAGGCTTTCTATTGCTGTGGCAAGAGATGATGAAGCAGCTGAAAAGTAAAAAGTACCCAGCTAAGCTTGCATTTTTCATTTTTATCGTTCTATATTATATTATTTTGTTATTCTAACCTCACTGCCTCACATGAAAATATGAACTATGAATTTTGAATTAGGGAAACTCAAAATTCATAATTCATATTTCAAAATTCGCATGCAGCGAGATAAAACTATTTCACCAGCACTTTTTTTCGGAAAGGAGCAGCATTATTTTTTGTCAGCTCCACGATGTAGATTCCTCCTGCGGGCAATTCAACTTCCGTGCTACCCGCAAATGTAGCCGAAACAAGCCTTGTACCGCCGATGGAATAAACTTTCAGCAGCTGAGTACTACCATCATTTCCTTCTACTATCAATTTTTTGCCAAAGGTATAAACTTTCGGGGCATAGCTACTTGCTCCATCCACTCCGGTAGGATCATTTCCGCCCTCATCAGGGTCATTTCCGCCCTCATCAGGGTCATTTCCGCCCTCATCGGGGTCGTTTCCGCCCTCGTCGGGGTCGTTTCCGCCCTCACCGATAGTAAACGTTTTTGGCTCGGCAAAAGCGCCACCCAAGTAAGCGCCGTTAATGGCCTGTACCGTATACTCATAGGCGCCCTCGGGCAGGTTGTAGAGCTCAAATTGTGTATTTGTAAATACATTTCCCGCGCGACCTCCGATTTTGCGCCATCCGTTCTTTTCGCCGCCAACTACCGCCATCGGATTGTAGAGCCATTTGCCGGTAGTAGTATTTTTTAGGGCAAGGTTGTAGGTAACGCCGTTGTTGCTCTCGGGGGCTATCCATGAAAAAGTTACTACAACTTCGCCTTCGCTTGACTCTACCTTGACGTTCAAACCGGTGGGCGCTGCAGGAAGTACGGATGCAGCTGTCGATTGATTGACCATGTAGCCTGCTGCGCGCTTGTTCAACGGCGCACCGCAGAAGCCGTTGAGGAGCAATTCAACTTTGTTGTCGCCGTTGAGGTCGGCTGTCAAGAGTCCCTGCTCCGATGCACCCTGAATGTAGGTGTCGCTCAACGGGCTTCTGGTAAAAGTGAATTGAGACGGGTCGTCGCCGAGGAAAAGCGCAATTTCCTGTCTTTTTGCCGTTTCGTTCCATCCGCCGGTAAAGAAATCAAGCTTGCCGTCGTTGTCCCAGTCCACGATTACGCTGCCATTTCCAAAGCTACCCTGTCGTGCAATTTCTTGCTCCCAGCGTTTTTCTATGGAGCTTCCATTCAGGTTTGCAAAAACACGCCACATGCGGTCGTTGTCTTCACCCGAATTAAGATAGCCATCGCCGTGCAGCAACATATCAGGGAAGCCATCGCCATTGATGTCGCCCCACGAAGACGCACCATTTCCTTTTTTGTAGGGCACCACAGCGCCTGCAAACTGCAACAGGTTTCCGAAGCCATCGTTTTTAAACAGGTAGGAAAAACGCCGAGTTTGTTCCTCTCCATCTACTGTTGCATTTTCTGCGTTGATGTCGGCGGCGTTGATCCACATATCGGGATAGCCGTCTTTGTTGAAATCTACCACTGTTACTTCCGGCTCCACAAATTTATAGGGAATAGGGTCGCCAACAGCTGCGCCATAGCGCTGAGTCGTCTTAATGGCGTCGGCAACAGGAGTAAAGCTGCCATCGGCTTGCTGGAAGTAAATCACGCAATTTCCCGGGTCGTTACCAAAGAAATAGTAGTCGAGCAGCCCGTTCAGGTCAAAATCCGCAAATCCGCAGGAGGTAATCGTATTCGCTTTCAGGACAGGATAGCTGCTGGTGTCTGCCAGCGTAAAATTACCGCTGCCGTCGTTGAGCGCAATGCCTGCTTTTACATCGTTAGTGCAGCCCCAGCCGGCAAAAATAACATCCAAGTCGCCGTCGCCGTCAATATCGCCGAAGTGAATATTGCCGCCGCGCCCTGCCGTAATCACGCGCTCGCCATCCTGCGCGGTGAAGCTGCCTGTACCATCATTGATCAGGATAGCGCCAACCTCCAAATTGTCTGCGTCTTTGTCGCCGCTTACAATCACGTCCAGATCTCCGTCATTGTCAATATCGCCCGCGGCGAAAACGCCCTTCCAGATTTCAACGTTGAAATCTACAAACTGCGCTTGTAGCGTACCAAACGCTCCTAAAAGTACCGATAAAATAAAAATCCGTTTCATAAGCATAAAAAATTAAAAGGTGAATAAAAAAAATAAAAAGTGAATAAAAAGCGAATAACAGGTTATTTTACAGAGTTCAAAGTCATTCAAAGTAGGGCGCCGTTTTCCGCGTCGAGCTTGGCGTTCCGTTTTCGATGGCAGGCCATCCGTCGTTACCCCAGATAATCTCGTCCATCATCAGCGGGCGGCGGGTAGCGCCATTCGGATTATTCATCAGCCAGGGGTCGCTGAAAGAAATAGCGTGGTAAAGGATGAAGTAGCGCCCACGGTCGTCGCGAACTATTTCGGCGTTGTGCCCGGGGCCTACCCAGCCAACGGCGGAGCTGCCTTGTAGAAAGGGCGTTCCCTCCTGCCCGTTGTCGATGATATCCTTTCCGTCTTTTGTTTTGTACGGGCCTCTAATGTTATCGGCAACCGCTACCGACAAGCGATACTGGCTGTTGGGTCCTTCGCAGCAATTCCCGTTCGACCCAAAATACCAAAACTTACCGTCTTTAGGGTAAATGTAAGTACCTTCAAAACCATTTCCGGCAATCTTGAACTTTTCCCCCGTGAGCGTTTTCATATCGGAGGAGATTTCCTGCCCCCAAATTCCGGCATAGCTTCCCCAGAACAGGTAGGAATGCTTAGTTCGTCCGCTACCAATCTGAATGTAAAATTGGTCAATGCTATTTGGCACTCCGCTTGATTGCGCATCCAGCACTTTTCCCATATCCTCAAACGGTCCGTATGGATACTGAGACCTTGCTACGCCAACGCCCGGGTTTGAGTCTCCCCACTTGGAGTTGCTGTAGTACAGATAGTAAAATCCGTTGTCGGTATTGAGAACAATCTGCGGCGCCCAGATACCACCATCGTGCCAGCTGGGCTTGGAAGCCTGCGTAAAAGCGTCTGCTACATATTCCCACTTTACCAGATTTTTGGAGCGAACAATCGGCGTTATGCGCTCAATACCCTGCGCCCATGTATTTTGGGTGCCGTAGGCGTAAAACCAGCCATCGGAAGCCCTGACGAAGGATGGGTCGGCCAAGTCTGGCTCAAATAGGGGATTTTGGTACAAGGTATCGGCGGCTGTTGGAGGGTCGGTCCAGTACAGGTCGCCATCACCGTTTTTGTTGCTACATGCCACTACCATCAGGAGTAAAAGAGCAGGCAAAGGGCATAAACTTGTCAAAATTATTTTTCTCATAAATTCTATTTTTTTTAAATTTCAGCTATTCAACTATCTGTATCCCGGATTTTGCTCCAGCCCGGGTACTAAGTAGATATCTCTTAAAGGAATGGGAAATCGATTATTTTTTCCGATAACGAAATTTTCAAATTCGCTGTCGCGGCTTTTGAGGTATGAGATATTTTCTTCGGTATCAAACATACCCCAGCGTTCGAGGTCGAGCCAGCGCCATCCTTCGCTCGATAGCTCGCACACGCGCTCGTGCATAAGCTGGCGGCGCATCTTTTCCTTGTCGTTGCCAATACCCACAAAGACCGTTGAATTTTCGAGCTTCGGCAAATCAACGCTCGGACGCTCGCGCACCTTGTTTATCCACTCGTAAGCGTCTGCCGTGCGGTCGAGCTCGTTCAATGCCTCGGCGTACATCAGGTAGATATCGGCCAACCGCACAATGCGCAGGTTGATACCGTTATCCTCGTGCGATTCGGCGGTTTTTGTATCCCAATTCGTATATTTTTTCCAGTGCACCTTTGACTGGTTCAACCCCCACTGTACCCATGTTTTACCATAAAATACCTCACTCGGAGCAGAGGCGTCGTAGTAAAACAAGGTCTGCTTCAAGCGCGGGTCGGTTTGTCCGGCCTTTGTGGGTTCCTTCTCCAAATCGGTTTTTACGATATTGCCGGCCGTAGCGTCATCCCATGAGCAGCCTGTGGCAGGCAAGCCGAAAAATTTCCCCCGCTCATGGCTCAGCTGCTCCACGCCGTTGATGGGGCCGGACATAAACTGTACTTCAAACAGCGATTCTTCGTTGTTTTCGTAAGCTTCGGTAAAATTATCTCGGTATTCATTGCGGAGATTGTAAATGCCCAAGCCAAAAATCTCCTCGCATCTGGTTTTTACCCTGTCCCATTCATGCAGCTGCGCCGACGCCTTTACGTCCATTCCAAGCGCCGCCCCTTTGGTAATTCGCCCCACGTCGGCGGCATTTTCCCACTGCACGGGCAGGAGCTTGGAGGCCTCGTAAAAATCTGCCTGCGCCTGACGGTAAATATCCGGCTGCTCGTGAATTGCCGGCGTTTCTTCCGCCTCGGCGCTCAGCGTAATACCGCCGCGCCCATACACGCCTGCAATGTTGAACAGCCCTATGCCCCGCAAAAAGGTTGCCTGCCCAATAGCATAGCTGCGCTGGGTATCGTCCATTTCAATTTTTGGCGCGTTGTCCAGCACCTGATTTGCCCAAAAAATGCCCTTGTACAAATCCAACCACGTAAATATCACTGCATCACGCGTATAGTCGCTAATCAGAAAGTTGGAGTAGGTTTGAAGCGCAGGGTCAGGCGAAGCGCAGTAACCCTCGTCGGAGCGCGAGATGTACAGAAAATGCAGCCAGCGGCGGTACGCGCCGTTGAAGCGCAAAGCGCGGTAGCTGGCATTCAGGCCTGCCGATAAATCGCTTTCCGTTTTCCAGAAATTCGTGGTATCCATTTCATTCGGATTTTTCTGGTCTAAAATATCTTCGCAGGATACAAAAACCTGCACCACCATGAATGTGATGAACAGATAAGCAAGATTTTTTATTTTGATTTTCATAGCCTTATTTCTAAAAAAAGTTTTAAAATGATACCTGCAATCCACAAGTTATTACCCTTACCGGCGGATAATGTCCGTCATCGTAGCCCTTGGCGTAAATGCTGCCGCCCGAAATTTCGGGGTCAAGGCCCGAATATTGGGTAAGCGTGAAAAGATTTTGCGCCCCCACGTACACGCGTAATTTTTCTACCGTTTTCGTTTTTTTCAAAAAATGAGCAGGCACGGTGTAGCCCAGCTGAATGTTTTTTAGGCGCAGGTAGTCGCCACGCTCTATCCAGCGGTCGGTGGTAGTAAGCACATTGTCGGTTGTACCCATGTAGGGGCGAGGCGTGGTGTTTGAGGTACCTTCGCCGTGCCAAGGGTTTAACCCTTTCGGCAAGTTGGAGGTCTCGTCCATTCGCTCCAGCCAAAATTTTGTATTGTTGAAAATGGAGTTGCCATAAACCCCGTAGAAGAACAGGTTGAGGTCAAAACCTTTGTATTCGCAGCTAAAGTTCAAGCCTGCCTCAAATTTTGGAAACGGGCTGCCCACAAAATCGCGGTCGGTTTCGGTGGAAATTACGCCGTCGCCGTCCAAATCCTTGTAGCGAATATCGCCCGGCTGCGCATTGGGCTGTATCAGCTTGGTTGTTTCCTGTCCGGTTATAGGGTCAACAATTACTTTTGAATGTGCGTATACCTCGTCCCAATTTTGAAAAATACCGTCCGTGCGAAGCACGTAGAAATCACCCAGCGAGCGCCCCAGGGCAGAATAGCTGGACAAGCCGATACCGTCATAGTAGTACTCATCGCCGTCCAAAACCAGCACTTTGTTGCTGGTATGCGTTACGTTTATCGCCACATCGTATTTAAACGCCTGCTTGGTCTCGCGCCAGCCAACCTGCACCTCAACACCCTTATTGTTGATTTTACCGTAGTTTATCCACGGGTTAACGTCCACGCCCTTCATCCACGACTGTGCTTTTTGTATCAGCAAGTCGTACAGGCGAGCGTCGAAGTAGTCAACAGAGCCGTACAGCTTATGGTTGAGCAGCGTAAAGTCCAACCCAAAGTTATAGGTCTCGCGCGTTTCCCAGCGCAGGCTGTTGTTGGCCAAACCTGTCTGAATCAAGCCTGTATAGATTCTGGGGTCGGAACCGTAGATACCCACCCTGTCGCCCTGAGCAATGTAGGTGGCAAACCTATAGGGAGGAACGGCGTCTTGGTTGCCCGCTTTTCCGTAGCTTAGGCGCAGCTTCATATCGTTCAACCATGAAGCAGATTTCATAAATTCTTCTCCGCTAATGCGCCATCCCAGCGATACGCCGGGGAAAACGCCCGCACGGTAGCTCTCGCCAAAGAGCGAGGTGGCGTCGCGGCGCACATTGAGCTGCAATAGGTAGCGGTCGGCATAATTGTAGTTGATACGCCCTATAACAGAGGTCATTGCAACCTCCTCATTGGAGCCGCCAACGGCGGGAGCAAAGCCTTCTTCTTTCGATACGCGGTCGAGCACCCAAAAATCTTCCTGCGTCAGGTTGTAACCGCGGACGCTGCTGCCGCGTCTTTCCCTTAGCTGTGCCGTATAGCCAACCAAAGCATCGAAGTGGTGGTTGCCAACGCTTTTTTTGTAAAATGCGGTATTTTCCCATAGCCAGCTCTGCATAGCGCCGTTACCTTCATCGAGCTCGTCGTCGTACTGGCTGGTGGACAAGTAGCGAAGCTGCTTATGAACAGTTTTGGATTTGTCAAACCAGTCAAAATACTCAATGCCCACGTTAGATTTCAGCTGTAAGCCCTCTATCGGCTCAAGCTGTACGAATGCAGAGCCTATAATGCGGAGATTGTATTGCCTGCTGTCATTGGTTTCCTGTAATCCAATGGGGTTTGTGCCGTAAGTTTGGTAGGCGGCGCTACCGTAACCGTATTCTTCGGGGTTATCAGGGTTGCGCACAGGAATAGTGGGCGGCATCCGCGCCAAGTCAATGAAAGGAGAGCCTTGCAGCGTTTTGGTATCCGAGTAGCCAACCATCAGGTTTTCGCCAACGGTAAAAATGCCCTTTTTCGCCTCCGTGTTGCTGCGCACGGTCAAGCGTTTGTGGTAAGGGCCAACCACCGTACCATCTTCATCGTACATGTCGAACGAAAACATATAGCTCCCGTTCTTATTGCCGCCCGACACGTTGAGGTTGTAGTCCTTTGTAATACCTGTTTTGTAAAGCTCGTCCTGCCAGTCGGTGTTGATCAGCTTTTGCCCCTGCTCCGGCTCGCCGGGCCACTCTTTCGCGGCATTCTCATAGGCCAAGCGGTTGATGCGCAAAAATTCAAGGCTGTTCATCATTTCGTAGCGTTTGGCAATCTGCGAGACGCCTATTGTGCCGTTAAAGCTGATTTTCGTTGCACCATCGCCGCCTCTCTTGGTAGTAATAAGAATAACGCCGTTTGCGCCGCGTGCACCGTAGAGCGCTGTTGCAGAAGCGTCCTTCAATACCTGAATGCTTTCTACATCGTTCATGTTGAACTCCCGCTGCGAACTTTCAAGTATCATTCCATCAATTACGTAGAGTGGCGAAACGCTGTTAAAGGAGCCAATGCCGCGCACTACAATATCTGCGTTCGACCCCGGGTTACCGTTTGAGGTAACGTGCACCCCTGTCGCCAAGCCCTGCAATGCCTGCCCAACGCCGGGAAGCAGCTGTTTTTCGATGGCTTTGACGTCTACCACCGAAATAGCGCCGGTAATCTCCTTTTTACGCTGCGTGCCGTAAGCAACAACAACGACTTCTTCGAGGTTCTCGGCGCTTTCGCGAAGCGTTACGTCGATTACCCGCTGCGCGCCAACAGCTATTTCCTGCGGCTCAAATCCCAAATAGCTAAACACAAGCGTAGCATTTTCATCCGGCGTAACGATAGCGTAGTACCCATTAAAATCGCTGAGAGCTCCTACCGATGAGCCTTTAAGCGATACTGTCACCCCCGGTAAGGGCGAACTTCGGCTGTCGGTCACTTGTCCTTCTACTTTTACTTCTGCTTGTGCAGAGAAGTGCACCAAAAGAAAGAAGCAAACGGCCATGCAAAAAATACCGTGTTTGAAAGAGAGAATCCGGGCAATTTTTCTTCTCATTTGATTAAATTTAAATTGTTAAACTAATTTTTTTTTGCGCATACGTATACAGCGCAAAAGTAAATGGTAAAAAATGATTGGAGTATACCCGTTTCTGTCAATTATGTGTATTTTTTTGTCAAATGACCCCTGTTTTTTCTACTTCTTTACAACCCGACAAAAAAGTGCATCTTTTTGGAAGAATAGTACAGCTCTCTATATTTCCATTAGGATTTTGGAGAACGCCTACGCAATGCAAGATAGAATAGGGAGTCGTAGTACACTTTTCTTCAAAAGTATTTTGCCAACTCAAATAAAGCTTGTATCTTTACGGCAACATGCTCACCCCGCTTCCCATTGGAACAGCGCGCTCAGGGTGAGCCTTTTATTTTTGTTATGGCTAAAATGCTGTATTCTACCTCCCTATCCCATTAATTATAATGCTCAAATTCAGTTGATTAAATCACTCGGAATGAAGTTGGCTGACAAAACAAATCATGCTTACTGTTGTCTTCACGGTAGTGAGTGGAAAGATTTTTGTCTGGTGAATATCACTTTTATCCTGCCCAATATCCTCCTGATTATCTGATTATCGAAAATTCAAGTTTTTACAACCCGACAAAAAAGTGCATCTTTTTGGAAGAATAGTACAGCTCTCTACCAAAGGCTATGTTGTACCTTTGCTGGC
>JAIRXY010000268.1 GCA_031268055.1 Prevotellaceae bacterium
TGTTACTTGTATCATAGCGTTTTTGATTGCAAAGATACTATTTTTTTCTTATTTTATTGCCGAGTTGAGTATAAGTAAGGTATGTGCGCGGACGTGTGTGCGTGCGTGCAGGCGTGCAAGGGCGCGTGTATGCGCAGGTGCACCCGCGTGCAGGCGAATGAGCGTGTAATATATGGGATATAGTATGTAGTGTATATGTATGCATTTTGTGTATATATGTTTATTTGCATTCAAGCCCTGACCTGCATTTAGGTTTTAACCATCCGAAGCGTGTACAGTAGCTTGCTGCATAAAATCTAAAGAATAACTTTATTAAATAATTCACTAACGTGATACCTAATTAAAGCGCCAAAGGTATATAATTTTTCAACAGCCCCAAAAAAAGAAACAACTAAATAATGTCAATACGACAATAAAAACGGGGAAGAAAATCCCATGAGAATTAGCAATACTAAGGATTTCCGACGAAAAATTTTGTGCTTTAAATTTTGAATGAAATATTGAAAAATCTTTCTGTCGATTGCCCGATTCAGGATGAGCAGGACTTATACTTGGAAATTTCGAATTTCAAATTTTGAATTAAATCCTCTGCCTATCCTCATTGCCCGAATATTGTCCCCGCTGGCGCGGATTTGCACTCCGCGCCAAGCAATAATATATCGAACAGGAGGAAACGGGATCATTTCCCGCTCCAGCCTCTCACGCCACCCGTACCGTTCTGTACATGGCAGTTATTTAATTTACAGGAGCTACTTTAAGATAATAATCGGTAAAGAAGGTAGGCTGTGCAAAAGGTGCGAATTTCATATACGAAAATCAGCTTCTTTTTTTTCAACAATATTCTATATATAAATATATTACAAACAAAATATCATATACAAATCTGCGTTAATTGTGCGGAATATTCGGAACATTCGGAATACTCGGAATACAATTTCCATCGTAACACCGAGACATCGTATTTTCGTCGGATTGAAAACCTCATTTTCACCTAATTTTAATAACAAAACAACCTCAGTAGCAGTGGAATACAATACAAACCCAACCTCATTACCTCATTAAAAATCGGATGCGATTATGTTCAGTATCAATATAAAATTTCAGTACTGACCGACTAAATTTAAAATTAGTCATGGCAAACGCATGAAAAACCCCGTATGGGTTTCCCGTGAATAACCCCCAGCTTCATCTGGAGGCAGCGCAAGCGCCACGCTACAACCCAGAAATCCGTAGGACTTCCCCTATATGTCGGGTAATGCCTGAGCTGCTGTAGAAGCATCGCATACGCTGTTTTCATGGGGCAACGCTTACAGCGTTTTGCTGTCGCCACGCAGGAAGTGCATACCGCCTTTTTTCATGCCTTTGCCCTGAATCGGTACTGATTTTGATTCTGCGTTGAGTTGCGCCCTTTCAACCCCGAAAGGGGGCGGCTATCAATAGCGTAGGCCAACGCCCTGCGAAAGCGTATACCCTACGAGCCCAAGCTCTGAAATGGCCTAATCCATTCTACTGTACAGATATTTAACGAAATAGTAGCCATTACAAATCATTTATTTTGCATCAATGAGTATACCTCCAGCAATCTGCCGGTTGTGCACGGACACACATTTACAATATGCTATATAATAGCATATTACTATGTTTTATGATTAAAATTATGCTCGCCTGATAGCATAATTACACGAAAATGATTACTTTTGCATCTGTGCTCCGCCACGAATAACAAAATTATCGAAGCAGAGTTGTAGCGCTATACGAAAGGTTTTTTCAGCTATTTCCTATGATAGTCAAATACCTGCAAAATTTTGGCGAGCACATTCCGGCAGGCTGGCTTTGCAAAAATCAGCTGAGAGAAAAAGCCCAATAATCAATAATTAAATACATAGTAACCATGTCTGAGCTAAAAAAAGGAGACGAGAGAATACGCATAAAGGATATAGCGGTTTTGGCGAACGTATCGGCAGGCACCGTTGACCGGGTGATACACCACCGCGGCGGGGTTGCCCCCGAAAGCAAAAAGCGCATTGAAGAAATACTGAATGAGCTGAACTTTAAGCCCAACAAAATGGCGCAGCTGCTGGCCATCAAAAAGGGGTACCAGCTGGTGGCGCTGCTCCCCAACGCTGCGCAAGGCGACTACTGGTGGGACATCATCAAGGGCATTAAGCGCGCCGAGGAGGAGGTGGCCGACTACCACGTGAAAACAGAAATCCTGCAGTTCAACCAGTACGACATGGAATCGTTTGGCAGCTTGGCGCAGCGCCTGCTTGACATGAACCCCGCCGGCGTGCTGATGGCGCCTTTCTTTCGGCGCGAGGTGCTCAAGCTCACCAAGGAGCTGGAGGAGCGCAGCATTCCGTTTGTCTTTATCGATTCTAACGTGGAGAGCGTGAACAGCCTTGCCTACTACGGGCAGCAGTCGCACCAGAGCGGCTACGTGGCCGCAAAAATCATGCTGAGCAACCTTGAGCAATCCTCCGCTATCCTCTTGGTGCACATGCAGCGCGCCGGCGGCAACGCCATTGGCTCCAACCAAACGGCAAGGCGCGAAGAAGGCTTTTTGGCCTACCTCGAAAAGTACTCGCTTGAGTCTTCCTACCAAATAGTGCGGGCAAACCTGCACGCCGAAGACGACAGCGGAAACGAGGCGCTGCTGGAGGAGATTTTCAGGCAAAATCAGAACATCCGCGGAATCGTTATGTTCAACTCGCGCATCTACCGCATTGCCGATTTTTTGGAAAAGCGAAAAATAAGAAATATCCGCACCATAGGCTACGACCTGCTTGAGCGCAACGTGCAGTACCTGAAAAACGGCATGATAGAATGCCTCATTGCGCAGCGGCCGCAGCTGCAAGGATACTACGGCCTGACGGCGCTTGCCCGGTACCTCGCGTTTAACCAGCCCTCTAAGCCGGTATGCTACATGCCTATTGATATTCTTTTTAAGGAGAATATCAACGACTACAAGGTGTATCCGTTTGAGGTGGATTAAGCGGTGCAAAAAAAATAGTTAGTAAGAGTTCCCTGTGAATCTTCTGTGGAACTCTGTGTAGTAATCAACCTGTGTAGTAATCAATTTTTTCCCTAAAAAAAAAACCAACAAAATGAAACGCCTAAACAGAAAAAATGCTGCGGTGGCCAAGGTGCGCCCCGAACGAATTATACAATTTGGCGAAGGTAACTTTCTTCGCGCTTTTGTAGACTGGATTGTTTTCAACATGAACGAGAAAGCCGCTTTCAACAGCAGCGTGGTGGCGGTGCAGCCCATAGAAAACGGCATGGTAGACATACTCAACGAGCAGGACGGCCTCTACCACCTCAACCTGCAAGGAATTGACAACGGTCGGCAGGTGGATAGCATCCAGCTGATTGACGTTATCAGCCGCGGCCTAAACCCCTACACGCAGTTCGAGGAGTACCTGAAGCTCGCCGAAAATCCGGAAATGCGCTTTGTTATTTCCAACACCACCGAGGCCGGCATTGCCTTTTGCGCCGAGGACAAGCTGGACGACAAGCCCGCAAAATCGTACCCGGGCAAGCTTACCCAGCTGCTCTACCACCGCTTCAAAGCTTTTGGCGGCGACCCCGGCAAGGGCTTTATCATCCTACCCTGCGAGCTGATTTTTCACAACGGAGCCGAACTGAAAAAGTGCATTGAGCAGTACATTGACCTCTGGGAGCTGGGCGCTGCGTTCAAGGCTTGGTTTGCCTCCTCGTGCAGCGTATACAGCACGCTGGTTGACCGCATTGTGCCGGGCTACCCCAAAGATTCCATCAACGAAATTCTGGCAAAAATAGGCTACGAGGACAAGCTGGTGGTGAAAGGCGAAATCTTTCACCTCTGGGTAATTGAAGCGCCTACAAGCCTGTCCGACGAATTTCCCGCCAACAAAGCAGGGCTCAACGTGCTGTTTGTTCCCAGCGAAAAGCCATACCACGAGCGCAAGGTTACGCTGCTCAACGGGCCGCACACCGTTCTTTCGCCCGTTGCCTACCTGAGCGGAATCGACACCGTGCGCGAGGCTTGCGAGCACGAGGTTATCGGCAAGTTTATCCGCAGGGCGATGTACGACGAGCTGCTCCCAACGCTCGACCTGCCAAAGGCCGAGCTCGAAGCATTTGCCGACGCTGTGCTCGAACGCTTCCGCAACCCGTTTGTAAAGCATTTTGTGACGAGCATTATGCTAAACTCATTTCCCAAATTCAAACCGCGCGACTTGCCCGGCATACAAATCTACTTTGAGCGCAACGGGCGGCTGCCAAAGATGCTGGTGCTGGGGCTTGCCGCAATCTGCGTGTACTACCGCGGCGGCAAGCGCGGCGCCGACATAATCACACCCAACGACGAACAGGGGACGCTCGAATTTCTCGACATTCTATGGAAATTTTTCATTGACGATGCACAAAAAATAGCATTCGGCGTACTTGCAGCGCGCACGATGTGGAACAACGAGAACCTGAACGAAATTCCGGGGCTTACCGATTTACTCGCGCAGAATATCGACAGCATTTTGCGCAACGGAATGTTGGAAACCGTGCGGATTGCTTTAAGTAGCGAAGTGAAATAGCATGTAAT
>JAIRXY010000273.1 GCA_031268055.1 Prevotellaceae bacterium
ATATGAGCGAAGCACAGGCCAGGGCGCAAATTCTGGCAATGACGGCTGCATACTGCGACCGCTTTCTTGCTCCCAAGCCTTACGCCAAAGGGCAGCGCATTGCGTATGCCTCGCGGGTGTTCGACAGCAAAGAGCTGTCTAACTTGGTGGATAGCGCTTTGGATTTTTGGCTTACGGCGGGAAGATACACCGAAGCTTTTGAAAATCAATTTTCCAAAGCCGTCAACAGCGCCTTTTGCTCTCTGGTAAACTCCGGCTCGTCGGCCAACCTGCTTGCGTTCATGGCGCTCACCTCGCCCCTGCTGGGCGAAAGGGCTATACGGCGCGGCGACGAGGTGATTACGGTGGCCGCTGCGTTTCCGACAACGGTAGCGCCCGTTGTGCAGTTTGGCGCTGTACCCGTGCTGGTTGACGTCACCATACCGCAGTACAACGTTGATACCTCCCGTTTGGAGGAGGCGCTTTCCGAAAAAACAAGGGCCGTATTCCTTGCCCACACCCTGGGAAATCCATTTGATTTGAAGGCCGTGAAGCAGTTCTGCGACAAGCATCGGCTGTGGCTCATTGAGGATAGCTGCGATGCGCTTGGCTCAAAGTATACGATTGACGGCGACGAAAAATTCACCGGTACCGTTGGCGACATCGGCACAGCCAGCTTCTACCCCGCACACCATATAACTATGGGCGAGGGCGGCGCTGTGTACACCAACAACCCGTTGCTGCATAAAATTATTCGCTCCATGCGGGACTGGGGCAGAGATTGCGTATGCCCCGGCGGAAAGGACAACCTCTGCGGACGGCGCTTTGACAAGCAGCACGGCGAGCTGCCCCTTGGGTACGACCACAAGTACGTCTACAGCCACTTTGGATACAACCTTAAAGTTACGGACATGCAGGCCGCCATTGGGTGCGCCCAGCTGGAAAAGCTGCCCGCCTTTGTGGAGCGGCGCAGGCACAATTGGCAGCGGCTAAGCGACGGGCTAAGCGACGTGCAGGATAGGCTAATTCTGCCGGAGCCTGCTCCCAGCTCAACCCCCAGCTGGTTTGGCTTTACGCTGACCTGCAAGGGCAGCGCACCGGCCACGCGGAGCCGCTTAACGCAATTTATTGAGCGCAGCGGCGTACAAACGAGAGCGCTCTTTGCCGGAAACATCGTAAAGCACCCCTGCTTTGACGAAATGCGGCAAAAGGGCGCAGGGTACAGGGTTGTTGGGTCGTTGGAGGCCACGGACACGGTGTTGAACAACACCTTCTGGCTGGGCGTTTACCCCGGCATGACCGACGAAATGGTGGACAGAATGGTGGAGGTGGTCAAGGACGGTGTAAGGCACTTAAGGGAAGCTTGAAGGAAGGAAACATGCGCAGCTTCGTCAAAAATATGCTACAAAAACAGCTGGTAAGGTACCTGATGGTGGGAGTACTGAACACTGCATTTGGCTACGGCGTTTACGCCCTGCTGATATGGGCTGGCGCGCACTACACCCTTGCCACGTTGGTCAGCACCGTGCTGGGGATTTTATTCAACTTCAAAATGTACGGTACGCTGGTTTTTAAGAATAAATCAAACCGCTTAATCCTGAAATATTTAGCCGTTTACGGCTTTCTCTACTTGTGCGGTAATCTATGGATTTTTTTCTTCAAAAAAATAGGAGTAGACGCCTATACTTCGGGAGCTTGTTGGCTAATTCCCAATGCACTGCTGGGGTTTGTGCTAAACCGAATGTTTGTTTACAAAAAAACAAAAGAGCAGATGGGAGGAGGTTAGATAGGAGAATTATGGTATTACAGCAGCACGCGGGGAGGGGGGCTTTGTGCAGCGCCGAGACGTTGCGCGCAACCTTTCTGCTACTTGATTGACCAAAAAACATTTTAGTTCTTTATATTTACTCACTACTAAGAATACATACTGACATATGAAAAAGGAAATAAAAGGAGCTCAGAAAGAGGTTGCTACCAAGCAGGCCGCGCCTCCTGTCGGCGCAAAAGAAAGCGCAGCGTGGCGGTGGGCTTTTATCGGCTTGCTGGCCGTTGCGCTGGTGGCCATTGTGAGGCTTTGCCTCGACGCTGGCATTTCGGGCGACGAGCATTTTCACTACAAGCATGCCGCGGACGTGTACAGCTTCTACATGTCGGGAGGAAAGGATACGGTGGCCGCCACCATGACCCAGCAAAACAACATGCCGAGCTACGGGCAGGTGGTGGACAACATTGCATTTTTTGTGGGCAAAATTCTCCATGCGGAAGACTACATGACAGTTCGGCACGTGGTAAACGCCATTTGCGGGTGGCTGGCCATGCTTTTTGCCTCGCTCATTGCTTTTCGCGTGAGCAAGCAGTGGAAAGCGGCTATTCTGGTGTTGATACTCATGTTCTTCTCCCCCCGATTTTTGGGACATTCGTTCAACAACCTGAAGGATTTGCCGCTGGCCACGGGCATGATTATGGGCTTGTACTACATCATTGTCTTTTTGCAGGATTTTCCAAAGGTCAAAAAAGCTACTATGGTCATGCTGGCGGTGAGCATTGGGTTTGCCATTGCCGTCCGCATTGGAGGCTTGCTGCTCATTGCCTACTTTGGCTTGTTTTGCGCGGTGCTGTTCATCAAAAATTACAAGCTTTCGGGTATTTGGACAAAGCCCAATAGCCTGCTTTTTGGAAAAATGCTCAAGTGGGGGCTAATCGTTGTCGTTGCAGGCTACGCCTTGGCCATGCTGCTGTGGCCTTACGGGATGGCAAATCCAATTGAGCGCCCAAAGTTTGTGCTTTCCTACATGTCGCAGTTTGCCATTAGCATCAGGCAGAATTTTGAAGGTAAAATGATTTGGTCTTCGGAGCTGCCGCTATACTACACAACAAAATTTATTCTGATAACCATTCCGATTGCCGTTATTGTGGGCTTTACGGTATACCTGTTTGCTGGAGGATTAAAAAAGGAGAGCTGGTTCGAAACGTTTATGATTTACTTTGCGTTTATTTTCCCCATCTTCTGGATAACCTACACCAAGGCCAACGTTTACGGAGGATGGCGGCACTCCATGTTTTCGTATCCGCCTATGGTTGTGGCGGCTGGATTGGGATTTAACGCGCTGATAAATTGGATTACCCAAAAAATCAGGAAGAGGTCGATGAGAACCACCAACATTGCCTGCGCCGTCGGCATTGGCGGCGTGCTGATGCTGCTTTCCGGACCCATTCTTCACACTATTCGCAACCACCCCTACGAGTACGTTTACTTCAACGACCTTGTAGGCGGCATGAAGCAGGCCTTTGGCCGCTACGAGCTGGACTACTACTACCACTCCTCCCGCGAGGCCTCGGAGTGGATAAAGGCGGATGTGGCCAAAAACGGCGCGCCCGACAGCACGCGCAAAACAAAGGTGGTAACGTGGCATCAGCCTTCCGTGGCCTACTGCTTCCGCAACGACACCGCCAACTTCTCCGTGGGCTTTGCCCGCTGGTACGAGCGTGGGTACAGCGATTGGGACTACGCTGTTTTTGTCGTGACCGGAATAAATCCGGAGCTGCAAAAGAGCAAAAGCGCTTTTCCGCCAAAGAATACCGCCTATCAGGTAAAGGTTGACGGCATGCCCATTTGCCTTGTGCTCAAGCGCAGCGACAGGTCAGATTACTACGGGCATCGGGCAATGCAGCAGGGGCAGGTTGGCGAAGCGATTGAGTACCTGCAAAAAGCGCTGGAGTATGACAGCTACAACGAGCAGGCGCTGGACGACCTCATCAGCATATACTCGCGCATGCAGATGACCGATTCGGCGCTGGAGCTGGCCAAGCGGTGGGTAAAGTTTAACAAGGGAAGCTCGGCCGCGCTCACCCACGTGGCAACGCTCTACCTCAACAAGGGTGACTTGTCGAACGCGCTCCTTACGGCCAACGCCGTCACTAAGCTCAACTCTCGCGATATATCGGGCTTGTGGATTGCGGCAAACGTGTACGCTCAGGAGAATAACCCAAATGCCGCGCTGCAAAACCTGAACAGGATACTGCAAATGCGCGCCAACTTCAAGCCTGCCTACCAGCTCATGGCGCAGGTGTACAGCGCCGCGGGCAACAAGCAGCAGGCGCAGCGCGTTATTGAGGCAATGAACAGCATACCGTAGCGCGGGGCGGCTTTCAGCGTCAACGCTTTTTGCCCGCGCGCGGCAACCCTTACAGCACGCCCAGACGCTTTAGCGCTTCGCGCGCTTGCGCCGCCGAGGTAAACAAAATTGGCGTTATGCCCATTTCTTTTGCGGCGTCAAGGTTTTCCTGCCTGTCGTCGATGAACGCGCACTGCGCGGGGTGCAGCTTGTAACGCTCCAAAAGAATGGCGTAAATTTGGGGGGTAGGCTTGCAAACCTTTTCTTCGCCCGAGAGCACAATGCCGTCGAACGAATTGAAAAAAGGGTGCGCCTTGCGAACTATCGGAAAAGTCTCCGCCGACCAGTTGCTAAGCCCGTAGGTAGCATATCCGGCGTTTTGCAGCTGGGTAAGCAGGGCAACGCTCTCGACGTTCTCGTCGCCAAGAGACTCGTACCAGCGGGCGTGGTAGGCGGCAATGTAGCGGCTATGCTGAGGATATTTTGCCTTCATGCTTTGCTCGTTGTCGGCAAGCGATACGCCGCTATCCAAGCTGTTGTTCCACTCATCTTTCCATACGTTTTGCATGAAATTTTCCAGCTCCTCTGCCGGTACCATGTCACGGAATATTCTGCGGGGGTCCCACTCAATGAGTACATTTCCAAAATCGAAGATAATACTTTTAAGGCTGCTGTGCATTGTCGGAGTATGTTGTGTTATGAAGTTCAATAAGTTCAAGCCATGCTATGTTCCTTAGCCGAGCGGCAAAGGTAGTCATTTTGGCCAACTCCGCAAAAAAATCACAGTTCTTTCCTCGGCCTCGACCCGCACGGCTATAAGCACGCCGCCGCCACGCGGCGCGCAAGCTGCGCGCTGTCGTGTACACCTCCCAATTTCACCCTCACGGGGAATTTTTTTACGGCGTGTGGCGATGCGCTGCATCCTGTAAATTCAAAAATCCCGAAAATTCCGGCTCGGATAAAAAGTAGGTATACAGAGGAATTTCAAATCCACAACCTCCAACTGATTGCTTTGACAACATTATTTAACTGCTAATATTTTTTGAGTTGTAAAAAAAATATTTACTTTTGCCTTGTCTAAATTTACGGGTCATATTGACAAATTGTTTAGAAAAACAACGTTTGATTTAGTTTTCATACCGCAAACCTCTGCAACCGCGGCGTTTTTTTCAGGCACCATGCAGGCAATAGCTTGCAGGTTGCTGGGTGTAGAGGTGCGTATGTGGGTACAGATACGCATGTGCATATGCATACGAATGACATGCACACACGAATATGGGTACGCGTACACATATTACAATAATCATCTACTTGGATGCCCTTGATGATGTCTCTGTAGATGCTCCAATGTTTCCACATGTCCCTAATATTTCTAATGTCTCTTAATAAATAAATAATAGATATACGTACGCGCATGCATCACGCACGCGCTGCACACATACCGGCACCGACACACTCACACACACCCAAACCGACACACCAACACACACACCC
>JAIRXY010000085.1 GCA_031268055.1 Prevotellaceae bacterium
AAAAAAGAGCCTGACAAAAATGCGCTGCGCGCCCTGTTTACCGAGCTGGAGTTCCACTCGTTTGCGCGGGAGTTGCTCGGCGCAAGCGCGCCGCCGTTGGCAGCCAAAAAATCGGCAGAAACGCACACGCAGGGAGACTTGTTTGGCGAAGCAGCTCCGGCGCAGGCCAGCGACCTTTCCTACACCAAATCGCACCTCAAAACAAGCGCCGACATTCCGCACGCCTACCACATAGCGCAAAGCGTGAGCGACGTAAAATCCCTGTGCGACATGCTAATGCAGCAAAGCGAATTTTGCTTTGACAGCGAAACGGACGGCCTTGAGCCTATCGACGCCGACATAGTAGGCCTGTCGTTTGCCGTTGAGCCCCACGAGGCTTGGTTTGTGCCGCTATCCCCCGGCGAAGAGCATTTTGCCGAAAAAGTTGCGCTGCTTCGCGCTCCGCTGGAGAGCGCAAGCATTGCCAAAGTAGGCCAAAACATTAAGTTTGACTACCTCGTGCTAAAGCGCGCCGGCATTGCCCTGCAAGGCAAGCTGCTGGATACCATGCTGGCGCACTACCTGCTGGAGCCGGACATGCGCCACAACATGAACTACCTTGCCGAGGTTTACCTGAGCTACCAGCCTATCCCCATCGAGAAGCTGATAGGCGAAAAAAAGGACGGGCAGGGAAAAATGTCGCAAGCGCCGCTGGAGCAGCTGGCAGAATACGCCGCCGAAGACGCCGACGTGACCTTGCAGCTGCGCAAAATATTATTCGAGGAGCTGCGCAAGGGCAACCTGCTAACGCTCTACGAGGAGGTAGAGGCGCCGCTGGTGTACGTCCTTGGCGATATGGAGTGGGAGGGCGTGCGCATTGACTCCGGCGGGCTGGCCGAATACGGAAAAGAGCTGGCCGTAGAGCTGCAAAAGCTCGAAGCCGAAATTCAGGAAATTGCAGGCGTGCCTACGCTCAACGTTTTCTCCCCAAAGCAGCTGGGAGAAGTACTGTTTGAAAAGCTCAAAATATCGGACAACGCCCGAACTACCGGAAAAACAAAGCAGTACTCCACCAGCGAAGATACGCTGACAACCCTGCGCGACAAGCACCCTATCATTGACAAAATATTGGAGCTGCGCGGGCTCAAAAAGCTCCTCTCGTCGTACGTAGAAACGCTGCCAACGCTGGTAAACCGGCGAACAGGGCACATTCACACCTCCTTCAATCAGGCGGTAACCTCCACCGGCAGGCTGAGCAGCAACAACCCCAACCTGCAAAATATTCCCATCCGCGACGAGCGCGGGCGCGAAATCCGAAAAGCATTCATCCCCTCCGACGAAAACCACACCCTCCTCTCCGCCGACTACTCGCAGGTGGAGCTCCGGATTATGGCGCACCTCAGCAACGACGCCAACCTTGTGGAGGCTTTCCTGAACAATGAGGACATTCACGCCAGCACCGCCTCAAAAATATTCCACGTGCCCATAGACCAGATAAGCAAGGAGCAGCGGCGGCGCGCAAAAACCGCCAACTTTGGCATCATCTACGGCATATCGGTGTACGGCCTGGCGCAGCGGCTCAACATTCCGCGCAGCGAGGCAAAAATACTCATCGACGGATACTTTGCTACCTACCCGCAGGTGCGCACCTACATGGACAACGCCATCAGGCTGGTGCGCGACAAAGGCTACGTGCAAACCCTCTGCGGGCGCAGGCGAATGCTCCCCGACATCTCATCGCACAACGCCGTGGTGAGAGGATTTGCCGAGCGCAACGCCATCAACGCCCCCATACAAGGCTCGGCGGCCGACATCATCAAGCTGGCCATGATAAAAATCCACAGCCGCCTGCGGCAAGAAAACCTCCAATCGCGCATGGTCTTGCAGGTGCACGACGAGCTGGTTTTTGACGTATGTAAATCCGAGCT
The DNA here is from genome assembly GCA_031268055.1 of Prevotellaceae bacterium. Lineage (GTDB taxonomy): Bacteria > Bacteroidota > Bacteroidia > Bacteroidales > UBA932 > JAITMY01. The sequence goes on from JAIRXY010000085.1 coordinate 1,908, forward strand.
CGACGCGGTGCGGCAGCTGGTGGTGGCCGAGATGGAATCGGCCTACAAGCTGGTAATCCCGCTGATTGCCGAGGCCGGAACGGGAGATAACTGGCTCAGCGCGCATTAGAGCGACAATGTTGACAATGTCGGCAATGGTGTAGGGGCGGGGTTCAAACCCGCCCATGACGACAATGGCAATGGCAATGGCGACAATGGTGTGAGGGCGGGTTTGAAACCCGCCCCTACGTCGTCGTCGTTATCATCGTCCGCTGGTGCGGATTAGCCGGTTTGTACTGATAGATTTTATATAATTTATGATTTCATAGCTCATCTGAAACGAAAAAATACAGACAACATAAATATTTATGTAACAATATATTACCACCACCCAGCTGCTTTGAGTCGCTGCTACTCATCTTTTTTTACCAAACAATGGCGATTCTGTAGAATAATATAGCATTTTTTCTTATATCTTTGCAAAAGTTGAAATGAAATGCTGGCAGGGTTAACTATTCGACAAATACCGCTTGCCTGTTCTGGCAGAGCTGACAACATAGCGATAGAAGGCGGAGCTTTGTTTGTCGGTATCTACTACTATTCCCTCTACGTGGACGGCAACTTGGTTGATACAAAACAAATGATTTTGACAAAGTAAGGAGGTGAGTGATGAAAACGAAAATTTTATTTTTATGCACTATATTCCTGCTATTAAAAGGAACGATACAAATAAAAGCGGAAGAATATCCTCTCTTTCCGGTGGATAATGCTCAGTGGAGAGAGTTGGTCGTTTTTGACTACGAACTTCCGGACGATGCGGCACAACCATCTTCGGTTGAAATACTTTATACGCTTCAGGGTGACACCCTTGTAGAAAATATCCGAAGAGGAAAATTGTATTTTTCCTTTCTATCGGGGCAAAATTCTAAGCTAATCGGATTTATTCATACGGATAACGGCAAGGTTTACTTCAGAGCGGCGGTAGAAAAAGTTGAGCTGGCGGATAGCTATATTTTATTGTGTGATGACGTACGGGATAGCGAAGATATTCTCCTGTATGATTTCACGCTTGAGATAAACGACGCCTACCGGAGCTGTGCCGGTGAATACGTCCTATCGAACGTCGAATCAGCTACGTTGAACAACGCTGAAAGAAAACAATATCAATTTATTTCATCGCCATATTCTTTGTATTCAAAATTTTGGATAGAAGGAATGGGAAGTACCCGGAATTTATTTGATCCGGTCACTTTGGAAATTGCAGATATGTACTATAAGGGGCTAATAAGTTTTTCTCAAAACGGTGAAGTTGTCGAGTGGGGCGACAAAGTTGAGGACAAGCAGGATACGCTGCCGCAAAATTTGGAGGATGCGCTTTATCCCGATTCTGCTAACACGACGCAGTCGAATCAAGTCCAAAATACATTTATCAAATTATATCCTAATCCAATGGTTGAAGCCTCGTTGTACGTAAGGTCTTCCTTGCCTATGGAGCAGATACACGTTTATGATCTCCAAGGTTCATTGATTTTATCCGTAAATGCACAAGGGCTTTTTCAGTATCAGTTAGATGGGGCGGGGTTGGCGGTCGGCGTATATTTTATAAAAATCATTTTGCAGAATAAGTTGTTTGGGATAAAAAAGCTGATTGTTAATTGAAAACGAAATGAAAAAAAGTGACAACAATCTTAGCCTTAATTGTTGCTAAACAAATAATTTTAATGAATCAATGGAGATGAAACCAAAAAATTTATTTTTATCAGCCATTTTG
>JAIRXY010000103.1 GCA_031268055.1 Prevotellaceae bacterium
TTGCTTTCATCCACGCCCTTAACGCGCTCCGCGCTGCTCCACTTAAATAGCTTCGGATCAAGAATCGCCGAAACGCGCTGCGTGAGCGTAGCAACGTCTTTAACGTAGACGGTGAGCTGATCCAGCAGGAATTTCAGCTCATTCGGGTAGTAAACCCTGGAGGTCACGGCGCTCTTATAAATATCCGATGTGCTCTTTGTGATGGCGCTAGAGGTCTCAATAATATCGGCAAGCTCCTGCATGTTGTACATGTAAGCGTCGATTTTAGTGTAAACATCTTTCAGATCTTTCATCTGCTCGTAGGTCTTTTCCATAGCGTCCAGCTGGTTAAGAAGCGTAACGCTGCTTTTCGTTGTTTCTTCTACCGAATTAACAAACCCTGCTATCGTTGCTGCTATGGCCGAAAGGTCTATCACCGGTAGGTTGGGGCTGCTTTTCACGGGCAGCAGCAGGCAGCACAGCGTCGTTATAGCTATTTTTTTTAGCATCTTCATGGTTTTCCTTGCATTTATTTACTACGTTGTGGCTTTATCTTTTATCGCCAGCTCTATGCTGCCGCCGTACTTTTCTTGAGCCAGGGCAAGCAGCTCGGCCTTATCCTTCGGGTCAGACGAGTACGCCAGCGCCTCCGCGCGGCTCACCTCCAGCGCAAACACCGACGAGTACTGCGCCCCAAGCCCAATGTATACTTCGCGGTAGCTCAAATTTTTATCCAGGCTCTGGTTGATGGACAGCACCTGCGCCCGCTGCTTATCGGTCAGCCCGAGCGCCGACTGCACCGTATCAAACTTGTTCAGCTCGCGGCTTTGGTCTAGCAGGATCTTGCAGTCGGCGTTCCCTATGATGGCGTCCCGAACTATCGACGAGCCGGTTATATCTTGTAAGTCTTGCGTTACAACTATGGCTTCGCCAAAAAATTTCCGCACGGTCTTGTACAGGTACTTGATGTAGTGCGCCATGCTATCCTTGGCGATCGCCTGCCATGCCTCCTCTATCAGCATCATCTTCCGAACGCCCAGCGGAAGCCTGCGCATCTTGTTGATGAAGACCTCCATGATGATAATGGTCACCACCGGAAACAGGATCTTGTTATCTTTGATGTTGTCCAGCTCAAATATCACAAAGCGCTTGCCGAGCAGGTCAACATCCAGCTCCGAGTTCAGCAGGTAGCCATACTTCCCGCCCCGGTAGTACGGCTGTAGCACGTACAGCATCTTGCTCAGGTCAAAGTACTCCGCCTTGCCCCCCTTGCTCTCTAGGATGCCTTCGTACTCATCGCGCAAAAATTCGTAGAACGTGTTGAACGACGGCTTCAGCAGGCCATCCTCCCGCAGCTTTTGAATGTACAGGCTAACCGCATCGCTCAGCGCTACCTCCTCCGTGCGGGAAACGTCCTCGCTGTCATTCTTCCATAGCGCGGTCAGCAGCGTTTCTATGCTTTCCTGCTTCTCGCTGCCAAGCGCGCCGTCATCCGTGTAGAAGGGGTTGAACGATATGGGATGCTCTTCGCTGTGCGTAAGGTAGATGCCATCCTGCCCGCCGGTGCGGGAGCTGATCAGCTGGCACAGCCCCTTGTAGCTGTTGCCTATGTCTACCAGCAGCACGTGCGCACCCTGGTCGTAGTACTGCCGCACCAGGTGGTTGGTAAAAAAAGATTTCCCGCTGCCGGAAGGACCGAGAATAAACTTGTTGCGGTTAAAGATGATGGCCTTTTCCATCGGCTCGTCGCTAATGTCGAGCCACAGCGGCTTATGCGTAAACCTGTCGCTGATGCTTATCCCAAACGGAGACGTGCTGCCCTCCTTGTACGTTTCAAAGGAAAGGAGGCAGGCGGCGGCGTCAAGAAACATCGGCATGGTATCCTCGCTGGGAAAGTCGGCCGCGTTGCCCGGAATGCCCGCCCAGAACAGGTGGGGCGCCTCCGCTACGTTCTGCCGGAGGCTGCACCCCATGGCGCTCGCCAGCGACCCCACCTCATTCTTGATGGCGCTCAGCGCCTCCGCATCTTCCGACCACCCCAGCACGTTGAAGTGCGCCCGCACAAGCGTCTGGCCATCTGCGTGCGCAGCGTTCAGGAAGGTGTTGATGTACTCTGCGTTTATGGCGTTGGAGCGCGACAGGCGGGCAAGCGACGTCAGGTGGCGCGCGCGCTGCTCCAGCTTTTGCAGCGACTGCTTGCCGTCGTCTACAAAAATGTACTGGTTGTAGAGGTGGTTGCAGTACAGCAGCGCGCCTAGCGGCGAGGCGTAGCTCAGCTGCAGGGAGCTCTTATCGGTGCACAGCGGGGCGTAGGCAATGTGCGGATCCACCGCAAACGGCAGCCCGTCCAGCTCGCACAGCGAAAAGCAGCAGGTGCGCTTGTCCCCCACCACCACCCCCTCCGGATGGTTAAAGTCTACATCCCGCAGCGTCAGGTGGCTGCTGGTCTCCAGCGACAGGTATTCGTCAAGTACGCCCACCTTGCCGGCGGCCCCAAGCAAGTCATCCGCGGTGAGCGGCCGCGCCGAAAAGTAGCCGCTGCTATTCAGGATGCTGACAAGCTGGGCGGCGGCATCCTCAAACTCCTGCGCCGCCGCGCCCGACACCTCCCGGGGGACGATGCGAGAGCGGCTCAGCGTTCGAAAAAGGCTTTGCTTGCGCGCCTCCGCTGGGCTGGTTTTGCTTAGGTACAGGTAGCACTTGTGCCGCAGAAAGGGGCGGCCGGCGAAGTGAAATTCGTGAGCCTTCGACAGAAAATCATCCCTGTCGCGCCTGGGCGTGTAGCTGTCAACAGCGTACCAGTCCTGCTTGTGAACAACGCTATACGCCGGCAGCGACTTGATGGCCTTGCACCACAGCGAGTGCGCCGCCCCGTACTCCTCCGCCGTAAGCGTAAAAAGCTCGGGCATATCCAGCGCAAACGCGTAGCAGATATCACCATTCTTCGTAATAAGGGCGTTCCGCTCTACTTTCAGGATGGGAAAAAAGCCCTCAACCGTACCTATGGGAAGCATATTTTTCATAGCATGCTCCTTACTTTTTTGCGGGAAATTAGAAAGCGCGGGCAGCTCCTGCGCGCCTGCGCCTGCATCACCCCGTGCCGGCCGTACTTGCTATGCATGTAGGTAGTATAAAGCCACAGCCCCAGCAGCGAAGCCGCAGCAAATACTATGGTGGCAAGCGCGCCTGCGGCGGCGCTTAGGAGAAGCGCAAGCAGGGCAGTGGCGACAACGCCGCCCAAAAACAGCATCAGGTACTGCCCCCCAAGACCCATAAGCTCTATGGTCTTATCCAAACCTTTGTGTACGGTGTGCGCCATCTTGCCGCTAAACAGTAAATACCGTTTTGATAAGAAGGTTGCCCCCAATCAGCACCAGGATACCGGTGGCCCACGCTATAGCGTGCTTGGTGGCATTTTGGTCGCCTGCCTGGAACTTGGGTATCACCTGTATTAAGCCAATCGCAAACAGGACGGCGGCGATGATATAAACTAACCCCTGAATCTTAGCATAGTTGGATTTCAGCTGGTTGGTAACTTCCGTAAAGCCTTTGAAGGCCGCATTAAAATCCTGCGCGTAGCCTTGCAAAGCCAGCGCGCCAACGGCGCTCAGCGCCAAAGCTCTTTTGTAAAAATTTTTCATGCTCTTTGTTATTTATTGTTGTTAACTGTCTTTTATCAGTAAATCACGCTATATCCATCAGCGCCTCCAGCTGGGCGCTCACTGCTGGCTTTATGCGGCGCATCTTGTCCAGCAGCTCTGTTTCGTCAAGCATCCTGAATACGCGGCGAGCTTGCTGCGCAGGTGCGCTATCCTCCATGCCTGCGCTTAAAGTCTCAATAGCCTTTACAGCCTGCTGGATATCGCCAAACAGCAATCCCTGCGCCGCCATATCGTTTTTGTGCTCCTCCTCGGTAAGCGAATCCGGCGGGGCGCTTGAAAAATCCGTCCCAACGTCATCATCGCCGTACGCTACATCAAATTCATCAGCCTCCAGCGCAACAAATTCGATTCCATCATTTTCGTCATCGGCGTTATCATTCTGACGATTATTTCCGTCAGCGGTGGGCAAAAAAATGGCTACCGCTTGCGAGGTGCCGAACACTTCCTCCAGCGATATGGCTACGCCGCTGGCAGCTTTCTTCTTTTGCAGGGCGGAACCCCTTCCAAGGCAGAGCGCTAAAGCTGCTGTAGCAGCGGCGCAGCAGGCTATAGCGGCAAAAAAAGTTAGGGGTACATTCATCTCAAAATATGGCTTTCGGTTTCTCCTGAAGCCACCTGTTGTACTGCTTCTCATACTTTGTCAGGTGGTCGTAAACGATGTTATCGACAAAGGTAGAGGCGGCTATTTGCCCTTCAAACAGGCGGTTGATTACCTGCTCAACCTTGCTCAGCGTTGCCATGCTGATGCCCACGTTGGTGCGCGGCAGGCCAATCAAGCTGCGGTGCAGGAACATTTTCTCATACCGCTGCAAATCTTTATCTTCGCCATCCCACTCTGCTTGCGGCGGCGCTGCTTCGCTTCCCTCGCTTGGCTGCGCTAAGGCCTGCGCTGCCGCTGGCTGCGCTGCTGGCTGGGTTGCTGTCGGCTGCGCTTGCGCCTCCGAGGCTTGCGCTTCGCTCAGCAGTAAATGCTCCGCTTGCGCCCCTGTCGGCTGCGCTTGCGCCTCCTGCGCTTGTTCTTCGCTCAGCGGTAAATGCTCCGCTTGCGCCCCTGTCGGCTGCGCTTGCGTAGGAAGTACAAATACGGGAACTGCGCCCGTCATCTGCTCTCGCAATGCGCTCTCAGGTAAAACTACTTTTTTTGCCATGGCAGATAATTTCGCGCATTTTCATCGCGTAAAAATATAAAATAAATTTCATTTATGCTTGCATTATTTCAAATATTTCCTCACATAAAATATCTATACAGCTGTCTTTCAGCATGTTATTTGTCGGCGACAGGAGCGTGCAGGTAAATACTCCGCTTTTTGCCGTTGCCAAGTCTGTCAGCTTATCGCGAAAGCGCGACAGCATGGGTAGCGCTGTTCGCAGCACGCGCACGCCGCAGGCGCGGATAACCCCGTTGCCCACCTCTACCATATCCCTGCGCTCGCGAACGTTGACCATGTTCCAAAACGCCGAAAGGGTGGCTTCCGACTTGCCGCTGTCTACCAAATCCTTCAGCATCAGCATGGTTTTCTCCGTGCTTTCTATGTTGAGCATATCCGGCACAAACGGCAGGAAAACGTAGTCCATGGAGGCAAGCAGGCTAATCCAGCCGGTAGTTCCTACGCTACCCTGCACGTCAAAAAATAGGAGGTCGTAGCGGCTGCCGTCAGCTTGCCTTAGCCCGGCGGCGAGGTCGTAGGCGTCAGCCACCTTGGCGCCAATAACCGGGTAGCAGGCCTTGTGGTGCACCAAAAACTGGTCGCTGGCTATGCGCCGCAGCCCTTCGCTCGCGTAGACAATTTTTTCGTCCCTGGCGCGCATGCGCGAAAAGGAGTACTGGTGCTCGTCGCAGTCAATAACCGCTACGCTGTACCCGTAAGCGTAGTGCGCCATGCTGGCGACCAGCGCCGTGAGCGTTGTTTTGCCGGCGCCGCCTTTCTGCGTGGCAATAGATATAAAGCTCGGCTTATGCTTTAAAGTGTAGCGCATATAAATAAGTATTTTTTCATTCTATTTCAGCCGCAAATATACAAATATTTTGTGCATTGTAATGATAAAGCAAGCAAAAATAATTTCATAAAAAACGTAAATGATTTTTATTGTGCTAAAAATCAAATACTTATTGCAGTAAATTATATATGAAATTGCTTGCTATCATATATATTGCTAGCCTAAATTTCATGCCAAATATATTTTATAGCCCGATACAATGAATCCATTTTATGCCTATATTTGCGATTCAAATATTATGCTCAATTTGTTTTTTAATTCAATAAATAGTATAGCTCATGCTTATACCTACATTTATGATTCAAATTTTATGCTCAGCTTATTTTTCAATTCAGTAAACAGTATAGCTCATGTATAAAAAAATAATACTATCATAAAATAATATTGTGCCACAAAATAGGGTAATGTCGCCTGACATTGGCAAGGTATGTTTTTGTAACACAACTATCGTTTTGTGTTACAAAAACCCTTGCTCTGCGAGGCGGTAAAATTGCTCCGAAGTCGCAATTTTGAAAGGCAAAAAACAAATTAAAAAAAAGAAAAAATGGAATCCAAGAAGAAATTGAGAAATATCTACTCTGTTCGATTTTCAGAGCAGGAGCTGGTAGAGCTACAAAATTTGCTGATTAAATCCAAGTACAGCAAAGTTTCTACCCTAATAAAAAAGATGCTTTTCGGTCAAAAAATCCATATTGTTACCCATGATGAAAGCTTGTACGACGTGATTGAAAAACTAAGCGGGTTGCTGTATCAGTACAGCAAGGTGGGGGTGAACTACAACCAAACGGTAAAGCACGTTCATCGCGTTTTTAACGAGGGTACAGCCAGGCAAATGCTGCAAGCCTTGACCAAGCAGACTACAGAGCTGGTGCAAATTACCGAAAAGTTTGTGCCCATAGTGGATGGGCTAAAGGAAAAATACATGGCGGTGTAAAAAAGATTTGCTCGCAAAAAAGAAGAAAATTTGCCCTGCAGAAAAAGAAGATTTCCTGCAAAAAAAGGAAGGTTTGCCTCGCAAAAACGGAAAGTCTGCCCTGCAAAAAAGGAAGATTTACCCCGAAAAAGAGAGGTGGCGCAGCGCCATGCACGTCATGGTTTTGCTCTGGTTTTTTCGCTTCTTGGCTTTTTCGGCTCTGCCTTTTTTGCCCGCAGGTCGGCAAAGTTGGCCTGCAAGTCGGTAAGATAATCCTGTATTCTTCCCAAATTTTGCTGCGCCTCGCGGAGCTTTTTATCCCGCTCCAGCAGCTCGTTAAGGTTGCTCAGCGAGGCATTTCTTATCATCAATCCGTTGCCGAGCAGCAGCCAATCCGGGGAGAGGTCGGGGTACAGCTGCAATATCCGCACTATTTTATCCGAGCCCAGCTCCGTACCTACCCGCCGAGCGGTGGAGAAGTAGCCGCGGGAAACCCCAAGCTCTTTCACCAGCGAAGCCGGCGTATCGCCCTTTTTGCTTAAAAACTCTTCTAAGCGGTCAAGTATTTTTTCTGATATGCTGCTTTTATCGTTCATTTTACTATTGTTTTTTTAGCTAGTTTGAAAAACATAATCCAACACTTTACGGTTTGCTGCATCAATATGCGTCCAATCGCGCTTCACGTACTTGTGCAGCATTCTGCGTACAGGCGCGTGCGCCAGGCAGTCGTCCACATGCTCTTCCGGCAGCTGAAGGTCGTTGACGGCAATGGTCGCCCACGAGTGGCGGGCGGAGTAAAACGAAAACTTGCCGGCGCTGCACATATGCTTGCGTATTGACGCTAACCCTTTATTTAAGGCTGCGTTGAAGCAGCTTACGGTGGAGTAGCGCTGCGCAAATGAAAATACCCGGCCATCCTGGCCCTTGTACTTTGCCGCCAGGTGTAGCGCTTCGTTCGGGATGGTGATGCGCATTTCTGCTCCGTCCGAGCGCCGATTTTTAGTTTTTGAGCGGTTGTAAATCAGCACATTATTTTTCAGCGTGGCGCACGTGTACAGGTCTTTTGCGTTCATGCCGCACAGGCAGAAGCTCAGCATAAAGGCATCCTTTGCAAGCTCTTCGCGGCGGCTATTGGGTTGGTACGAAAAGATTTCCCGAATGGCTTCCGCGGGCAGCGCCCTATGCTCTGCGCTGCTAACGCTCGGGCTTTGGGGTATTTTAAATCGCCGGAACGGGTCTGTTCTGATGGGTATGATTTCTTTGTCGTAGTCGTTGTACTTGGCTACAGCCTCGCTAAACAGCTTGCGGATAGCGGAAAAGTACAGCTCTTGCCCGCGCGCTCCAAGCTTTTGCGCTACCATCCACTGGTGGTACTGCTGGCAAAAGTTGGCGGTAATTTCGTTGAAAGCTAAGGTGGTGTCGCGCCCTAAAAATTTTGCGAGGTTGTTGATGGCGACGATGTAATTTTTTGCGCTGTCGCGCCCGTCAGCTTTCATTTTTTCGATGTGCTGCTTTGCAAATTCAAAGAAGTCAAGGCGATTTTCGCTCGATGGGTTGCCGCCGTTTAGCTTGCTCTCTACGAAAATTTTCAGCTCTTTGGCCGTGAACTTGTCGACGGCAAACCCCAGCTTCGCCAAGATGGTGATAGCTGTATTGTCTAAAAGATTAATTTTGGGGCGCAAAAAGCTGTCTTTGATGTTACCATCTTTATCAACTTGCTTTGCAAAAACGTAGTAGGGTGTTTTAATGAAAAATGTCTCTCGCTTATGCGTAACTCTTACGCAAACGGGCATTGAGCCGTCACGCCGCTTGTTCCGCTGCAAAACTACTATTTTATGGCTGGCCATTTTT
>JAIRXY010000142.1 GCA_031268055.1 Prevotellaceae bacterium
CCAACGTAATTGCCAAGGAGCTTGGCATGAGCGCCGTAACGCTCAACAAAAAGTTGAACGAAAAGAAAGTAATCTACCGGAGCGGCGGAGTTTGGGTGCCTTACGGCAGCTATCAGGACAGGGGGTACGCAAGGTTTAGAACGCACGTGCACACCGGCGACAACGGCGCGCCGAGAACATCTGAGCTACTGTACTGGACGCAGGCCGGTCGCGCGTTTATTCACCAAATCATGAAAGGAGGGTAGGGCAGAGCAATGGCGCAGAAGAAACCCACATCCCCCACCACAAAGGCGCAGAAGAAGCCCGGCAAGCCTAAAAAGCACACCAAAGCTACTGCTCTCAAATCACCCGCCGGAAAACACCCCGGCGGTCGACCCACCGCGTACAAAAAAGAGTACGAGAAGCAGGCATAGCAGCACTGCCTGCTGGGGGCAACGGATAAAAGCCTTGCAGAGCTATTTAACATTTCAGAATCAACGTTAAACAAATGGAAGCGCGACCATCCGGAGTTTTCGGAGTGCATCAGGCGCGGCAAAATTGATGCCGCCGCCAACGTTGCCGCTTCCCTCTACTCGCGCGCCATCGGCTTTACCAAGCAGGGCTGCGAAAAGGTGTTCCAATTCAAGGGTGAGGTGGTGCGCGCCGAAGTCAAAGAGTACTACCCGCCTGACCCCGATTCAGCAAAGTTTTTGTTAAAAACATGGCTGCCGGAAGTGTTTGGCGACCGGAAAACGGTTGCGCTGGAGAATCCGGACGGCACACCGATAGGCGGCCAAATAAACGTTAACTTCAGGGATTATAGCGATGCTGGAGTTTAACGTAGGGCGCGCGTTCAAGCCGGTATTTGCCACCGATAAGCTGATTATTGACATCGTAGGTGGCCGCGGACGGGGAGGCTCATACTTCGGGACAGACTACTTTTTGTACCTGCTCACCACAGCGCGCTACTTTAGGGGGTGCTTCCTGCGACAGGCCTTCAACGATATACGCGATAGCCTTTTCAAAGACTTCAAAGACAGGATTGAGGAGCACGACCTGCCCCCGTCGCTATTCCACATCAACGAATCGGAGATGCGGATAGCCTACCTGCCGAACGGGAACACGATAATCAGCAAGGGATTTGTTACCAGCAGCAACCGCACGGCGAAGCTAAAATCGCTGGCCGGCATTACCCACGTGCTCATTGAGGAAGCCAACGAGGTGAGCGAAGAGCAGTTCGACCAGCTGCTTTTGTCCTTGCGCACCAAAAAGGCGGAAAAGATAAAGGCCATACGGATATTTAACCCCCCACCAAAGCGGCATTGGATATGGAAAGGGTACAACCTCACCGAGAGCGACACCAAGGGCTACTACTCCTACGCGCCTAAGTCGGATAGCAACATTGAGATGTGCTTTGCCACGTACTTGGATAACGTTGGCAACCTTAACGCAGAGTACATTGCAACGCTCAACAAGCTAAAGGACAGGCCGGAGCAGTACAACACCATCGTTAGAGGCCTGATTAGCGACGGCAACGTAGGCAGAATTTACTCCGGCTTTAAGCACTGCACCGCTGCCGAGTGGAGCGCCGTAGATAGCCGCACGGTGTACGCGGTTGACTTTGGGTACAGCGAAGACCCCACGGCAACGATAGCCGTAAAGTGGAAAGACAACAAGCTATTTATCAAAGAGCTTACCTACAATTCGGGCATGGATGATCTAACGATTGCCAAGCGATGGGTTGACTTGGGCGTTACCTACCGGGATTTAATCATAGCCGACTATGGTAACGGCGGCGACGTGCGCATCCACAACCTGCGCAGCGGCGGGGGGGTGCGTGGGGGAACATCCCGAACTACCCCGATTTGCGCAAGGGGTTTAGCGTTCAGTACGCCGAAAAAGGGGCGGGAAGCGTAGCCGCAGGCATTAACCTTGTCAAGGCCTACGAGGTGTACATGACAGAGGACAGCGCCAACGGATGGCGCGAGGCGCAGGAGTATTGTTGGGCGGTAGGGCGCGATAAGGATATACTGGACGTGCCTGTAGACAAGAATAACCACATCATGGATTGCATAAGGTACTTTGTCAGCTACCGAGCGATGCACGGAATTTGATGATAGTTCAAATATTTTTTTGTATATTTACCGTCGAATTTTGGCGGTAATTTTTTTATCTGCTTTTTGCAAAAGTTCCACGAAATAGCATACGAAACAAGCAAATATAATTTATAATATGTTGAATGATATGTTATTATTTCGCAAAGTTTGTAAATTCGGGGATTTTCATGTAAGTTTGCAAGAAAAAAAACGGCGCGGCAACGCTGTGGACAAGCACATTTTTACAGCGCGCTGTATTTTGGAGTTGATAAGTCTAATAAATTTAATGTAATGTAAGCACATGGAAAGAGTCGTTTTAGGTATTGACATTGGCGCTACGAGCTCCAAGCTTGGTCTTGTTGATAGCGCCGGAAATATTTTGGTTGAAAGCAGCATTCCTACTCCCGTGAACACTTCGGGGGTGAGCGCAGCCGAATTTGTAAAGTCTCTGTGCGAGGCTTCATTTGTTTTGCAGCATCAAGCGCGCACCGTTGAGGTGATAGGCGTTGGCGCTGGCGCGCCAAACGCCAACTACAACAAAGGAACTATTGAATTTGCGGCCAACCTGCCGTGGCAGCACGAAGTAGTTCCCTTCGTTGAGCTTATGAAGACGTATTTTCCGAACCTTCCCATACGTATAACCAACGACGCCAACGCTGCGGCCATTGGCGAGAAAGTATACGGCGGCGCTAAGGGCATGAAAGATTTTGTGTCGATAACGCTCGGTACGGGCTTTGGCAGCGGCATTGTTGTTGGAGGAGAGCTGGTGTATGGCTGCGACGGATTTGCCGGCGAAATAGGCCACGTCGTTATGATACCAAACGGGCGACGCTGCGGCTGCGGACGCTTGGGCTGTCTGGAAACCTACGTGTCGGCAACGGGGTTAAAGCAAACCGCCTTTGAGGTAATGTCGCGCCGCTACTTCACCGAAAAGAGCCTGCTAAAAGCGGCCTCTTTCAACGAGATTACGCCCAAGTACATTGCCGACGCCGCGCTGCAAGGCGATAGCATGGCGCTGGAGGTATTTGAGCAAACCGGAGAAATGCTGGGTTTGGCCTTGGCCAACACCGTTGCGTTCAGCAGCCCTGAAGCTATCTTTTTGTACGGCGGCTTGGCCAACTCCGGCGACCTGCTGCTAACTCCAACTCGCAAATCGTTAGACAAAAATATGCTGAAAAACTACTGCAAGCGTACCGCAGATGGCCAATTTATACAGGAGGCGAGCACGCAGCTGCTGCTCTCACACCTCTGCAACAAAAACGGCGCGGTGCTGGGGGCAGCGGCGCTGGTGTGGCACGAAAAAGTTTAGCTGAAGTATCATGATGGCGCTAATTATAGACAAGAGGTGGAAGCGATACCCTATTCGGGCGGTCAAGCAGGTAGCGTACTTCTACATTTTTTTCATCCTGCTGTACCTTGTGCTGCACTTGGTCAGCGGCAAATCGCTTGCTACCCTGCCCGACTTCTCCACGCTCTTCACGCCGCGGCTGCTCATTGGGTTGTCGCTGCTGGGCGTATGCTACCCGCTGATAGGATTTGTATCGGTAAGGGAGCTCTTGACCGAGGGAGGTATGGAAAAGCATGAGCAGCCGCTGCGCGAGATAATGTCAAGGAGCGACTACAAGCTGGTGAAAATCGAAAACGCCAAGCTCATTTTTCGCGCATACAGCCCCATGCGGCGCGTGCTGACGATGTTTGAAGATGACATTACGATGGAGCTGATGGACGACGGCACGCTGCTTATCAGCGGCCTGCGCAAGGAGGTGTCGCGCATACGCTTGCGGGTGGGCGATTACGTGAGGAACGCAAAGAGCGAGCAGCAGGCCGAAGGTGGCGAGTAGTGAAATTTGGTTTTATGCAAAAAAAATACTTCGACATACTGAAAGATTATGCCGTCATTTCTGTTGGCCTGCTCATCTACGTTTTTGCATGGGTTACGTTCATTGTGCCCAACGGCATTGTGGGTGGCGGCGTTGGCGGCGTTGGCGCGCTGATTTACTACGCTACAGGCTTTGAAATTTCCTACTCCTACCTCTTGGCCAATGCGCTGCTGCTGCTGCTTGGCATGCGGATTATAGGCCGCCACTTTGGGGCAAAAACCATCTACGGCATTTTGCTTAGCACGGCGCTGTTCCACTACCTGCCGATGGTAATTCCCGAAACGCTGATAGCGCAGGTAAAATCGGAGCAAAACCTGCTCCTGTGGGTACTTGTAGGAGGAATATTTGAGGGCGTGGGCATTGGCATTGCCTTTACGCGTGGCGGAAATACGGGGGGAACGGATATAATTGCGCTTATCGTCAACAAATTTAAGCACATCAACCCGGGGCGGGTGCTGCTATACTGCGATGCTGTAATCATTGGTTCATCCATATTTTTGCCCGACCGCACCATCCTGTCGCTCCTGTATGGCGGCATTATGGTTACGGTATCTACCTACGTGATTGACGCGCTGCTGGTGGGGTCGAAGCAGAGCTTGCAGGTGCTCATCTTTTCGGAGCAGTACGAAGCCATTGCCGACAAAGTCTGCAAGGTTTTGGGGCGAGGCGTGACCATGCTCTACGCCAAGGGATGGTACACCAAGCACGAGCGAAACGTGCTGCTGCTGGTAGTGCGCAAGTACGAAATCAACGCTGTTTACCGCATCATCAACGAAATAGACAGGGAGGCTTTTGTTTCTACCGCCAGCGTCACGGGCGTGTTTGGCGAAGGGTTTGAGCCAATCAAAGACGGGACAATAACGCTGACGAGGCGCAAAAAAAAGCGGACGCTTCAGGAAAGTGACCGAGCACATTAGAGAGCGCGCCTTTGCGCCGATAAAAGCTATAGTAAAACGGGAAAGCGCTCAGCGCTTTCCCGTTTTGTGCAGGTCGCTTTTTTTCGGGATTAATAGCGGCTTCTGTTGTATCCGCCGCCGCCACCGCCGCCACGATTGTATCCGCCGCCGCCGCCACGATTGCCGTAGCTGCCGCCGCCGCTTCTGCTGCTTTCTGTTTTTGGGCGTGCTACGTTTACACCGATTGTTTTCCCCTCAAAATTTGCTTCGTTTAATTCCGAGATGGCAGCTTGCCCTTCTGCGTCGTTGGGCATTTCTACAAAGCCGAAACCACGGGATCTTCCGGTTTCTCTGTCAGTGATAATTTTAGCAGAGGTCACTTCTCCATGCTCTGCAAACAGCTCTTGTAAACTCTCGCTTGTGGTGCTAAAGTTTAGATTCGACACGTAAATGTTCATTTGTCTTTTTGATTAATTATTAATTGATTGTTGCTTGTTCTCACCGGCGAGGGTGATTCTTACGGCGCTTTACGCCTTGGGGTATACGCTCCAGCTCGAAAGCCACCTCATTTTTTTCCTGTAGCGGAAGCTGGGGCGCTGCTGATGCAGGGAAAGATGGCGCTGTGCGCAGCTTCTTTCCTGTCAGCTTTTGAATATCTTTGACCATAGTATACTCGTCGCTGGAGCAGAATGTGAGCGCGGTGCCGCTGTTGCCGGCGCGCCCTGTCCGTCCGATGCGATGAACGTATGTTTCGGGTATATCGGGTAAATCGTAGTTGATGACCAGCTCAAGGTTGACAATGTCTATGCCTCTTGCTGCAATATCTGTGGCTATAATCACGCGCGTTTTGCCCGACTTGAAGTTGGTGAGCGCGCGCTGCCTTGCATTTTGGCTTTTGTTTCCATGAATAGCTTCACATCCAATGCCTCTTTTGTTCAGCGCCCGCGCAATCTTGTCTGCTCCGTGCTTGGTGCGTGAAAAAACCAGCGCCGTTTTTTCTTTTTCCTTTCCTAAAATATCCGTAAGGAGGTCGCTCTTTTGAGGCTTTTCCACAAAGTACAGCCGCTGCTCAATCGCATCCACCACAGACGACGCGGGCGTTACCTCAACTCTCACGGGGTTGTGCAGTATTGTTTTCGACAGCGTTGATATTGCTTCGGGCATGGTAGCCGAAAAAAACAGCGTTTGCCGCTGCTTTGGCAGCAGCGGTAGCAGGCGCTTTATATCGTGTATAAAGCCCATGTCGAGCATGCGGTCAGCTTCATCAAGGATAAAGTGCCGAATGTGGTTGAGGGTAACATATTTTTGGTTCATCAAGTCGAGCAGGCGCCCCGGCGTTGCTATCAGGATATCTACCCCGCGCTTTAGCTGCTCTACCTGAGAACTTTGGTTTACCCCGCCGAATATTACGGTGTGGCGTAGCCCCGTATACTTTCCGTAGTCGTTGAAGCATTCGTCAATCTGGATGGCCAGCTCTCGCGTAGGCGTGAGAATCAGCGCCTGTATTTCCCGCTTTTTGCTGGCTGCCTTGCGCTGCTGATGCAGCTGCTGAATGACAGGTATCGCAAATGCTGCGGTTTTGCCTGTTCCGGTTTGCGCCAGACCCAATAAATCGTTGTTGCTCAGCACAGGCGGAATAGCCTGCTCTTGTATTGGTGTAGGATTTTCGTATCCTTTTTCGTGAAGAGCCTTCAGTATCGGCTCTATAATCTCTAATTCTTTAAATGTCATTGTTGCGATTGTCGTACCGGCAATCTTTTTTAGTTAATAATTTGTAAGGATGCTTGTAGCGCTCCTTTTTCGGCCAATGCGAACTCCATCTTCAAGACCGCTATAATTTCCTTCACGCTGCTGATTTTTTGCGCCAAGTGTGCATTTATTCCTGCAAAGGCGTACCCTTTTTTCATATTTCCTTTGGCTGCGCTGAAAAGCGCCTTCATTATGCAGTAGGGGCTTTTGGTGTAGTCACAGGTTTTTATGCAGTGTATGGGGCAATTTTTGGGGATTTCCAATCCGAGCGCAACCCGCCTGAGAAACTCACTTTTAATAGCGCGTCCGGGCAGCCCCACCGGGCTGTTGATAATCTGAAGGTCGTCCTCCTGCGCGGTGAGGTAAACCTGCTTGAAGGCGTCCGAGGCGTCGCACTCGCTGGTGGTGACAAAGATGGTGCCCATCTGCACCGCCGCGGCGCCCATTTTGATGAAGCGATATATGTCGCCTCCCGAAGATATTCCCCCCGCTGCTATAACCGGTATTGTTTTCACTTCTTTGTATAAGGCTACGGTTTTGATAACTTCAGGCACTATTTTTTCCAAAGAGTACAGCTTGTCGTCAATTTGCTCCTTTTTGAAGCCTAAATGCCCTCCGGCTTTTGGCCCCTCTACAACAATAGCGTCCGGCAGGTACCCGTAGCTGTTGTGCCACTTATCGCAGATAATCTTTGCCGCGCGCGCCGACGAAACGATGGGTACCAGCTTCGTCTTGCTATCGGGAGTTTGAAATGAGGGCAAGTCCAGCGGAAGCCCAGCCCCGGAAAAGATTACATCTACTCCTTCGGCTATTGCCGTATGCGCCATATCTGCAAAGTTGGAGAGCGCAACCATTATGTTTACGCCTACTATTCCCTTTGTTTTTTCTCTGGCTAAGCGCAATTCTTCTTTCAGCCCCCAGATGCAGTTTTCAAGAAAGCCCCCATGCCCCTTATGGATAAGCCCCAATCCTGCGCACGATATTACCCCTATTCCGCCCTCGTTTGCAACGGCTGATGCCAGCCCCGAAAGAGATATTCCAACGCCCATACCTCCTTGAATAATAGGCAGCTTAATTTCGCTATCACCTATAAAAAACGACTCCATCATACTTTGCAAAAATGCGTCACGATGAATTGTGATGCACACCTTTCGTGACCTGTTAGTACCTATTGTAAACAAGAAAGTTGATTTTGATGTCGATTTTGACGTTGGAAAGACCTGCCAAGCAAGGGCAGAGCAAAGCATTGCTAAAAAGGATACAATACAAACTTGACTGTTCAGGCCACAAAGGTATAAAAAAAATTAACATCTCATCCAAAAACAAATTATTTTGAGATTTTTTGGCTAATTTTTTTGCCCTGATTTATTTTTCCTACTATCTTTACCCCCTGTTTTACGCGTCTTGCCACGATAGCACGCCATAAGATTCAATACCGTAAATGTGCAGGAGGGGCAGAAGTAATCCGGTTGTCGCACAAAAAAGAAACTATTAGAAGTAAGCATCCACATGAATAAGCAAAATAGCAACATACGGCAGAAAGATTTTAATGATTTTATCCGTGCAGTAGGCTCGGAAATAGAGCAGGCACAGGTAAAGCTCATTTCTGCAGCCAACGTGCAGATGCTGCTGCACTACTGGAAAATCGGGCATTTTATTTTGTTCAACCAAAATAAATTAGGCTGGGGAGGTAAAAGTGATTGAGCAGATAGCAAAAGCTCTCAGAGATAAATACCCCGAAAAAAAAGGCTACTCTCCCAGAAACCTAAAATATATGTGCCAGTTTGCCAAGCAGTATCCTTTAAATATTATAAGCCAGCTTGCTGTTACCGACAAGGATTTGGAAATGCCCACTGCTGCAAAAATTTTATTGGTAGTAAAGGCTTTGAATAGCGCAGAAGTTGAGCAAGAGCTTCCTGACAATATTCAAATCGCTGATACAAACGACAATACATTTGGGCAACAAGCTGTTGCCCAAATACAATCATCTGATTCAGAGATCAATACATTTGGGCAACAGCTTGTTGCCCAAATACAATTACCTGATTCAGAGAGAAATACATTTGGGCAACAAGCTGTTGCCCAAATACAATTACCTGATTCAGAGAGTAATACATTTGCACAACAAGCTGCCGTACAAATACAATCGCCTGATTCAGAGAATAATACATTTGCACAACAAGCTGTTGCCCGAATACAAGACATTCCATTAGTCTTGGCTGAAATCACGCAACTTCCTATTACACAAGTTGAAGCGATATTTGCAAGTTCGTCGGTTGCAAAAATTAACTGGGCATCCCATGTTGTACTAATGAACAGCAAGCTGCCGTTAGGAGTTCGGTACTGGTACATAAAGCAAGCGCTCGAATTTGGGTGGAGCCGCAACATTCTTAGCTTGCAGATTGATAGCGGTTTATTTCAGCGGCAAGTTAGGAAGAGAAAGGTAAATAACTTTACGGCTACCCTTCCGAAGCCGCAAAGCGATTTGGCCAGCTACCTGCTGAAAGACCCTTATATTTTTGACCTCGCAGGGGTTAAAGAGCATGCAGATGAGCGAGACATTGAAGTACAGCTGGTAAGCCACGTAACCAAGTATCTTTTAGAAATGGGAACAGGTTTTGCATTTGTTGCCCGCCAAAAACACTTTCAGATTGGAGATAAGGATTTTTACGCCGACTTGATTCTCTACAACATCAACCTTCATGCCTATGTTGTTGTAGAGCTAAAGGCGACCTCTTTCAAGCCGGAGTATGCAGGGCAGCTGAACTTTTACATCAATGTCGTAAATGATAAGCTGAAAGGCGAGCACGACAACAGGACTATCGGGCTGCTGCTTTGCCGCGGGAAAGATGAAATTATGGCTCAATACGCGCTGGAGGGATATAATCAACCCATTGGCGTGAGCGATTACCAGCTAAGCAAAGCCATTCCCGAAGAATTGAAATCAACTTTGCCATCCATCGAGGAAGTAGAGCAGGAGTTAGCTCAACTTTTGGAACGAAATTAAAAGCCATGTAGGGCGCCGGCGCCACAAGCGTCAAATTAGGCCAAAGGCGCCGTAGCGCTTTTGGTAGAGATGCGTTAGCTCGTAGAAAACCGGTTGATTTTTTTATGAATTAATGCGCTAATGGACATTTTTGGGGATAAAATTCAACCCTCGAATGGTCTTTGTAAGTATTTTCTGATAAATCCAAGCATATTTTGGTGAATGTAATTCGCTATAAATTAGAAATTTAATATGCTGCTATCCCCACACTTGGGGATGCTATGTGCTCTCTATTACCCTATTTCTGCAAGAAAAAAACGAAGCAGCTACCAAAATTGGCTATTGACAACTTCATGAGCGGTTGTGTACCTTTGTAGCCAAAAATTGCTACGGTACAACTTTTATGAAAAAAAATATTTCACTCAACATAGCCCTGCTTTTACTTTGCTTGCCGCACGCCACCTTTGCACAGGTAGCCTCGCCCGATACCGATACAGCTTATACGCTCAGCGAAGTTACGGTCATTGCCTCCAAGGAGCACGCAGCAGTCGGCAGCTTGCCGGTGGCGGCAACTTCGCTCACGGCAGCACAGATAGAGCGTAGCGGCATCACCTCTCCCAACGAGCTGTCGGCCATTGTGCCCAACTTTTTTATGCCCGACTACGGCAGCAAAATTACATCGGCCATCTACATTCGCGGCGTTGGGTCACGCATGAACGA
>JAIRXY010000198.1 GCA_031268055.1 Prevotellaceae bacterium
CATCTGTGAAATTTCAGATACTGTATTGCCTTTTCCAACGAGCGCATGGCGAGGATGGTTTTACCCGTTAGCGTGTCCAAATCCCAACCCAACATGGCTGCGCCGCGCTTTCCCAGTAGCCCCAATCCTGCCGTAGGCTATCCTTTAGCGTACCATCGGGCGTAGCGATTTTGTCCTTCGGCGTTTTGATGCTGATTTCGGCAACCATCACCAATCCCCGCTGATGCGCGTAGTCGTTCAGCAGGCTGTAAAAGGCGCTGCGGATAGCGGTCTTTTTTTTGTGCCGCCAAATTGAATGATTTTTTTCAGCGGAGGGGGAGGAGCAGAGGTGAAAAGAGTAGCGACATGATCTATGAAATATTATTGAATATCAATCCATAAGTGATGTAAACGAACATCTTTTTGCGATGCTCTGTGAGCAGCTGATTTTAGAGCCATAAAGCAGAATTTGCTTTCAACTTCAGAAAGTATTTCATCTTGCTGCCAGAGCAGACCTTTATCATCATTGGATTGCTCAATAATCCAGCCGTTTATAGTTGACAACCAGTGTGCAAAAGGTTTCTTTTCAACAAAGCCAACTATTCCGCAATCACTCAGCCCTTTTCCATGCTTTTCTGTTTTAAAGCGTTCTATACCGCCGCAGTTATTATTGCAAACATATTCTTTTTCACGCCCTTTCGGTGGAGGAGAGGGTAAAATTTTTGCTTCCACAACAAAAAGAGGAGTATGTACAACTCCTTCTTCTTTTTTATGAAAATAGAAATCGGGAATCCCTTTTGTACCAAAGAAAATATCGGAATAGTGATTTTTTACGCCTATCGGCAAACCATCAATCGTTTTATCACCGATTTTTACGTCAATCTGCTCTACAAAAATTTGTGTCAGCTTATTTTCATTGAGCGGGCGCCGTAAATTCGATTGTCCATATGCCTTTTTGAAAGGAGCAGACGCCTCTTCCATGCAAGAGAGGAGAATATTTATTGTTGCGCCCTCTCTTTCTGTCAGTGGAGTTGGACTATTTATTTTGCTATGTGGCTCTTCTGCTATCATAGTTAGTAACCGGCTTCGGCATAATCCGCAAAACAACCGTCGGCGTCGCGATAGGCAGTCAGTGACAGCCAATACCGGTACTGATTGGGTTTAACAAAAACAACAGTGTCTTTTTGCGGGTATATTTTGATAATTCTGTTTACAGACAACGCCGAAGAAATTTTATTCTCCGTCAAATTTTCAATATTGAGCGCAGAAAGGTTTTGCGCAAAATTTACGGCCTTACTTTCAGTGTCAAATTTAAACACAGCAGCAATCATTGAGCTGCTCAGCTCGACCACATCGCTTAACCGAAATTTCCGATTGTTTTTTTCATAAATTAAGTTCAATACTTTGGAAAACTCTGTGCCATAGCTTGTAAGAAACATTTTGTATTTGGATTGTTCTATCCGCTTTAAAATTTTAGATTTTTCCCCATGAATTATAAAATCTGCCTGATAATTAATGCTATCATTTATAATTTTCATATCGTATTCGGAAAACAAACTATTCTCGCCTTCTATGAATGGAATATTTTTTAAGTCTTTCAATAAAAATGTATTGTTTCTATTGATTAAAATTTCCGAACTTGTTGCAAGGATGTAGAATTTATAAAAATTATAGTAATTCGTAAAAGATTGTTTTATTATTTTTAAATATTCATTACTATCATTAAGTGATTTTATTGACATTAATCTTCTTTTGAAAGAAAGAGAGGTTTCATTATAAAACATAGGAAAACGAGCCTTACCTATATTCTCCCAAATAATTAAATTTGGTGCAATAAATGCTTTTTCATTAGGTATTTTTGAAAATTTCGAATTTTTATCAATAGAGATGCAGGCTTCGTAGTTAATTCCATTTTCCGATACTGCTTCTGTAGGCAGGAATGGAATTTTGTAAATGAAGTCGGGTGATAAATTTTGCTTGCTTCCTATTTCAAAGCCTTCTTCAATAATATAGTTAACTTTTTTCAAGCTTTCTTGAAGCATTGGTAATAGCTGCACTTTTTCCACAAGCGTTCTAATTCTGCCACCACCCAATAAATTATTTTTCCAAATAAATTCATTTTCAATAGCAGCTTGTCTATTTACGAAATGTAAATCATAATCGTCTATTTCAAAAGTAATACGTTCTTTTGTTGCTTTTGTTCTGCGGAAAGTCAAATGCAAAATGTTTTTTGTGAAATCTGGCCTTTCATTACGTACAAAAACAGCGGCGGAAGCAACATCTGCACCATTATCCCATAGAGATTTGTTTCTTGCCAATGCTGTAAAATCCAAAATTTGAACCACATTATAATTGGAAAACAAAGCCTTTTTGTAGTTATTGGACGAACTGTTATAAAGTAATCCGGAGGATTTAATAATCAGGCAAACCAATCCGTTCTTCTTTAAAATTGAGCAGTACTGATTTTCTGATTTTTCCATTAGTAGAGCATCCGATAAAAATTTTAATGCTATCTGCCCTTGTGGAATTTTGATTTTTTGGCTGCTTATTTTCCAAAAATCAGACACTCTACCTCTTATAAACGGTGGATTTCCTATGATTAAATTGAATTTTTTATCCTTAATTTTCCCACAAGTAAAAAAATTATGTTGGATTAAATTATTTTTCCGTAAATCGTCAAATTTTAGCTCGTTGATGATTCGTTTTGGCTCCAGCTCATCGCAAAGCGCCAAGCTTAAGCTGAATGCAGCTAAATTTACGGCTTGCGGCTCTTTATCTACGCCATAAATATTACGCAAAATCGGCTTTAAATCTTTTTCAATATCGGGGCGTGGCAATTCGCTCGTTGCCCTATCCCAATTTTGCAATTTCCAGATTTGTACCAACCGCCTAAAGGCAAGCACGAGAAAAATTCCCGAGCCGCACGCAGGATCAAGAATTTGGTAATTATACGGGTTTATGTTTTCGTACTGTTTTAGCGGCAAACATTCATCAACCAGCAGCTTTGCCAAATGCGCGGGAGTGTAGTAAAGCCCTTTGTTTTGCTTGTCTTCGCCCAAAAATTCTTCGTACAAACGGCTGATTAGCTCCACAGGAATATACTTGAACTCGAAGTATCGCCAGTCGGGGAACAATTCTTGCTGAGCAGACGTTATATCCGCTTGATTTGTATCCAACAATTTGGCGACAATACTTAAATCCAAATTATTAAGCGTCTTTTTCTCTTTTTCTTCCCACTGAAAAACATTTCCATTCAATCCATTGTCTTTATGATTCAAATCATCCAATAAATCAACAAACCTGCCTTTTTTCAGAACATCATTAAAAGTTATCGCATCTTCATATTTTTGAAAATATTTCTCCGACAGCAATCTATTTCCATCAGTATCAGATCTTTCTTCCAGATATTTTATCAAAATGGATTGAACGATAATTTTTGTTATGATTTTTTTATCGAAAACTTTTAGCTCCCGCTCAAGTATTGTTTCTACGCTCCGTATATTTTCTATCAACTTACCATAAGCCGAATTTGAAAATTTGAACTTATTTTTATTGGCTTCTTCCTCCCAAAAGATGCCCGTTTTTATTTTTACTGCAAATTGTTCATTGTATAGCTCATGCGCTTCGGCGATATAATTAAGTGTTTCTATTATCTCCGGAACAAGATTTTTCTTCGCTGGCTTTGTACAATCCAATATTGTGACGCTCGTATTGTAAAAAACACATGCTAAGGGTACTTCTCCGCTTGTCCAAAGATTCTTTTGTATTTTAGCAATTTCTCCCTTGCTTTGTTCGCTAAAACTTTCAGTGGTTTTATCAAAAAGATACACCTGAGGCTTATGGCTGCCATTTAGCTGCTTGCGTAAGTATACGGCGGTAGCTCCAAAATCTCCGGCCTTGTTTAGGTGAAAAAGAATTTCGATGTCGTGGATATCATTAGGATTGGCGTTAATTAAGAACAAAGCATCATCATCCACAAAGCCTAATTTACTCAAGCCTTGCTGAAAATCAGTACTTATATTTTTTTCTACATTCATCAAATTAATCCCTTTCACTACAACGCAAAATAATACCCTCTAATTTTTCCCATCGCCAACTTTCTTCGCACTGCCAAAAGCTCCTGATAATCATACCGATACCAAAAAATGGCTTCGATAAGCGGCTGATTGAAGCCGTATTTTTGCATAGAATATTTAGCTTGGGGCAAAGATATAAAAAATTTATATACGCGCGAAACGCACCCGCCCCAGCGCTACATGGCAGGAGCATATACAACGCCGCCGGGCATAGCGAGTTCGCTACGTCCCAGCGGCGCTTGGATTTCTTTTTTCCCCGAAGGCTGACGGGTTGCCTACATCTTTACATTTTTTCATCTACCGTCCACGCAAAGGCGTTCAGCCCCTGCTCGTCGGCTTGCTCGTTGAGGAGGCGGAGGCCATGAAGGAGATGCTGCGCCTCGTCGTCGCTCACGATGGTGAGGGTGGAGGCGTTTTTTGACGGCCAAGCGTGCGTGCCGTAGTGCGGCTCGCCCTGCTCGCTGCCGCGCCCGTGCGTTTCTGTCCAGCGGGTGAAGCCGCGAATGTGCAACTTGTCCAAAAGATGCTCTACAGGCTCTGTCAACGATTGCCCATAGGTGATAAATACTGCTTTCATTGCTTACGAGATTTTTAATGTTATTTTATTACTACGCTACTACTTGTGCTCCGTCCGCTGGCGCTTAGTGCGCCAACTTCAAGCCTACAATGCCTGCCACAATGAGCAAGGCCGAGAGCATGCGCCATACGGAGGCCGAATCGCCGAAAAAGAGGACGCCGATGAGCAGGGTGCCCACAGCGCCAACTCCCGTCCACACGGCGTACGCTGTGCCGATTGGGATGCTCCGCTGGGCAAGCCACAGCAGCGCCCCGCTAACGCCCATAGAGATTACTGCCGCCGTCAGCCACAGGAGCCTTGAGCGTTCGGGCTGCTGCGAAAGCTTGAAGCCAAGCGGCCAGCCCACCTCAAACAGCCCGGCAAGAAAAAGGTAAATCCAGCTCATTGGAGGTACAACCTTTAATCTTCCGCTACCGCTACCTCTACCCTGTTGGCCTTGCGCACTTTCTTTCCTCGCCCGAAGTTAAACGCCGAGTAGAGGGCTGGCACTACCAGCAGCGTCATCAGGGTAGAGAACGTTAGCCCGCCGATGATGGCGATGCCCATAGGCTGCCACATTTCCGAGCCTTCGCCGCTACCAAACGCCAAGGGTATCATACCCAAGATGGTGGTGAGCGAGGTCATCAGCACGGGGCGCAGGCGCGACTTGCCCGACGTAACTACCGCCTCATTGAGCTCTATGCCGCGCTCGCGCTGTAGGTTGGTGAAGTCGACTATCACGATGCCGTTTTTCACCACAATGCCCACCAGCATAATAGCGCCAATGAGGGCTATCAGGCTGAGCGATGTACCCGTAATCCACAGGGCAAGGAATACGCCCGTGAAGGCAAACAGGATGGACACCATGATGATGAGCGGCTTGCTCAGCGACTCGAACTGCGCCGCCATAACGATGTAAACCAGCAGGATGATAAGCGCCATGAGAGTGAACATGTCGTTAAACGACTCCTCTTGGTCTTCTACCGCGCCGGCAATGGCCACGTCTACGCCCATCGGCACGTCCAGCTGCTGGAGGCACTCGCGCGCTCCGGCGGCTACCTTCCCCAGCGCTGCCCCCGGCGCCAGCGCTGCCGATACCGTAACCACGCGCTGGCGGTCTTCGCGCTCAATGACGGGCGGGGTAAACCGCTCCACCACCGTTGCCACCTCGCTCAGGCGAATGGCCTGACCTGCGCTGTTGTACAGGAGGATATTCTGAATGTCGGATATTGAGGTGCGGAAAGGCTCGTCGTAGCGCACCACGATGTCGTACTCCTCGCCGTCCTCGCGGTAGAGCGAGGCGGTGAGCCCGTTGATGCGGTTGCGCACGTAGGCGGCGGCGGTGGCGGTGTTTGCGCCAAACTTTGCCAGCTTCTGCCGGTCGAAGTCCACCTGCATCTCCACCTTCATCTTCTCGCGGCTCATGTTCACGTCGCGCGCGCCGGGCACGCTGCGCATCTTCTCGGCCAGCTCGGAGGCCACCTTGTTGGTTTGCTCAAAGCTGTAGCCGTACACCTTCACGTCCACCGTGCTGCTGCCCATTCCGCCACCCATTCCGCCGCCGGTGACGGAGTACTTTTCGATTTCGGGCACGCGCTTGATGATGTTGCGCAGCGCCTCGCCAATTTCATCCTGCGTGCGCTGGCGGTCTTTTCGGTCAACAAGGGTGAGGTTGTACGAAATCTGGTTTACGCCGGAGTTGCCGAACAGGGCGGCAAAGCCTGCCTGATCGTCGGCGCCGGCGCTCACCGAGATAAACTTGATTTCGCCCTGGCAGCTGTCGTAAAACACCGCCTCCAGCTGGTGCGCAAGGGCGCTCGTTTGCTCGAGGTTAAAGTTCACCGGCAGCTCCACCTTAGCTGTCAGGCGGCTTTCGTCCGAGTTGGGCATAAAGTCGGTGGGCACCTGCCCCAGCAGCAAGAGGCTTGCCACAAAGAGCAGCAGCGAGGCGATGATGGTCATGGTTTTATGGTGCACCACCCAGCCCAGCAAGCGGGCGTAGCCTGTATCTATCTTTGCAAGCGCGTAGTCGATAGGCTTGTAGACAATCCCCAGGCCTTTGTAGGTGTGCTCTGCCTTGTAGCGCAGCATCTTTGCCGAGAGCATGGGGGTAATGGTGACGGCGGCAATTACCGAGGTGGTTATCACGATGGTAACAATCCATCCCAGCTGCTTGAACATGATGCCGGCCATGCCACCGAGCATGGTGAGGGGCAGGAAGACGGCGATAATCGTCAGCGTGGCGGCAATCACCGAGAGCCACACCTCGTTGGTGCCGTAAACGGCGGCATCGTTGGGTCGCGCCTTTCGCTCAAGGTGCTTGGTAATGTTTTCGAGCACCACAATGGCATCGTCCACCACCATGCCGATGGCGATGGAGAGGGAGCTGAGCGAAATGATGTTGAGCGTTCCGCCCGTGAGCATCAAGTAGATGAAAGAGGTTAGCAGCGACAGCGGAATGGTGAGGCAGATGATGATGGTAGCGCGCCAGCGGCCCAAAAACACCAGCACCACGAGAATCACAAAGACAAAAGCGTACGCCACCGTTTCGGTGAGGCTGTTGATGCTGTCGGTGATGTGCGTGGAGGAGTCGAAGAATACGTTGAAGTCTACGTCGGCGGGCAGCGTCCTCTTGAGCTCCGGCAGGAGCTTCTGCACGGCCTCGCAGATGGCCACCGTGTTGGCGCCGGACTGCTTCATGATGACTACGCGCACCGCCTTGTGGCCGTTCACCGTTTCCTCCACCGTCATTTTCTTAATGGTGTCCCTCACCACGGCGATGTCCGACACTCGGATTTCGCGCCCGCCCACGTTGGCCACCACGATGTCCTTTATCTGCGAGCTCTGGGCAAACTCGCCCTCCACGCGGAGCGACATGCGCTCCGAGCCGATATCCATAGCGCCGGCGGGGATATTTGCATTCTCCGCCGCGATGATTTGCCCCAGCTGCTCAATGGTGAGGCGGTAGGCCTCCATTTTTTGCGGGTCAACGTTCACCTGCACCTCGCGGGTGGGCGCTCCGGCGATGCTCACCTGCCCCACGCCGTCGATGCGGTTGATGGGGTTGGCCACCTTTTCGTCGAGCATCTTGTAGAGCCCTTCGTAGCTCTCGTCGGCGGTTGCCGACAGCGTCATGATGGGCATCATGCTGGTGCTAAGCTTGATGATGAGCGGCTTGTCGGCCCCGTCGGGCAGGTAGGACTCCACGCGCCCCAGCGCGTCGCGCACGTCGTTGGAGGCCTCGTCGAGGTTGGTGCCCCACTCAAACTCCAGCGATACCACCGACATGTTTTCGCGCGAGCTGGAGGAAATTTTCTTGAGATTCGATACGGTGTTGAGGTTATCCTCCATGCGCCGCGTGATGTTCTGCTCAATATCCTCGGCGCTTGCCCCCACGTAGGAGGTGATGACCGAAAGGTAGGGAATCTCCATTTCGGGGTAAAGGTCTATGGACAGCCTCTGGAGCGAAAAAATTCCCAGCACCACCGCCCCAACAAAGATGAGGATGGTGGAAATAGGCTTACGGACGGCGGTTTCGTAAATTTTCATGATGATTTTTTTGTGTGTATGCGCCTCGCGGAGAGGCTGGTTAATAATTATGCTATGTTGCTATAGGTTGGTTGTGTCGAGATAATGCTCTTTTTCGGCTGGCTGCCCTACGGCGAGAAAGCCAAGAAAGCGGCTCAATACCTGTCGACGCTATAAATATCAGGCAGCTTTTTCCTCACCTTCTGCCTCAAATCCCCTGCCCTGTACCCGACGGTAATCAGCAGGGGTACTCTTTTGGACGACGGAATACCCAGCAGCGACTTTACCTTCTTCTCGTCAAACCACCCTACCATGCACGTTCCAAGGCCGATGTCGCTGGCTTTCAGGCAAAAATGGTAGGCTACGATGCCCGTATCTATCAGCGTATACTCTTTTCCCTTCAAAACGCTTCCGATTTTTGAGGTGAGGTTTGGCTTTTCGAGCACCAGCGCCACAACAGCGGGGGCGTCGGCGCAGAATTTGTTCATCCCCATGCTCACGGCGCAGCCGCATACCTGCGCTTTAAGCGCGCTATCCCTGACGATAATAAACTTCCACGGCTGGGCGTTGCACGCCGACGGCGCTTGCCCCGCAGAGGTAATGCACTCCATCAGCTTTTCTTCTTCAACTGCCCTGCCTGCGTCATACTTGCGGTCGCTTTGCCGCTCAAGAATCAGCTCGTCAAAATTCATAATAATTGTAGCTAAAAGTGAAACCTGCTTCAAATTGGTGCGACGGCATCGTACCTTTTGGGCAAAATGCGTAATCGCCTTATTTTATCCATATTGCCCATTTATCTAATACCTTGGGCAATGTAGCTTTCATATTTTTCAAACGCTCATTTTACCTTACCATAGCCATTCCCACCCACACGGCGGCAAATCCGGCGACGATGCTCGCCGCAGCGTACAGGGCAAGCGCCGCATAGCTGCCGGCCTGATACAGCTGCACGTTCTCCAGCGAGAAGGCCGAGAAGGTGGTAAAGCCTCCGCAAAATCCGGTTACCAGCAGGGCTTTCTTGGCGGTGTCCATCCAGCCTGCCCGAAGCGACATGCCCACCAAAACGCCCATCAAAAAACAGCCCAGCACGTTGACGGCAAGCGTTGCAGCGGGAAACGAGAGCAACCCCGCCTTTGCCGTAACCCGCGAGGCAAGGTAGCGTAAAATGCTCCCTGCTCCGCCTCCTAACCCTACGAGTAGCAATTCTTTGACCATAAATTATCCTAACCTTTTGAGGTATGTTTCGCTGCTGTAATAGCGTGCCCACTTGCGGTAAAAATCATGCTCCGGCATACGCTACATTTTTTTTAGCAGGTTTTCCATAAAAAACAGCTTATCGTTCCACCCGTCGCCAAAAACGGCGGGCGAGTGAGTGGCAGCTATCAGCTGGCAGCTGGGGTTAAGCGCTCTAATGGCCGCTATGAGCCGATACTGCCAATCAATATCCAACGATATTTCAGGCTCGTCCATGAGCAAAACAAAGGGCTTGCCGTCCTGAATTAAAGCGCTGGTCAAAATAATCAGCAGCTGCTTTTCTCCTGCCGAGAGCTGGCTTAGCGTCAGCTCCTCTCCACCGGGCTGCCGAAAAAAAACATTGCTGCCTTGAATCTCAAGTGTCTTGCTTGTTGCCGCAAAAAAAGTATTTACAACCTCCATCCACTGCTGTAGCGTTCGGCTAATGCGAATTCCCGCATCAGGATTTTCCGTTGCCTTTAACCGATAGCTGTTTAGCGACGGCCTTTGCGTATCAAAAATTACGGCGTCCAGCTGCGCGGCAAGCGGCGACAGCTCCCGCTCCAGCGCCTTCTTCTCGCTGGCAATATCGTCAAACGTGCTCACCAAGCTGTGCCCGCATTTAACCTCATCGCAAGTACCGTAAAGCCCATTTTCGACGCTAACCCGCACTCCGTCGCCGTCCAGCGTTAGCGCGCAATCGGGAGAAAGGAGGTTGTCTAAGCGAATGAGTGAGGCGTCTTTGTGCAGCAAGGCTGCGCTGATTATCCGCAGCAGCGTGCTTTTGCCGCTGCCGTTAACGCCAACCACAATATTCACGTCAGGGTGAAGCTGCCAGTCAACCTCGTATTGCCCCCACAAACCCGCTATTTTTACGTGCCGTATCATACTGAGCTATTTATATTTTAATCGTTTAATCGCTATATTCTCTTGTAAATAAAATCGGGCAGCAGCCTGAGCGCCCACGCCACCAAGCGCCAACGCCGAGTAACGTAAATAATCTTTTTGCCCCTGCCGAGGCCGCTAATGATTTGCCCTGCCGCCTTTTCTACCGGAGCCATCCAAAAAATACTCCCATCTTCGCCAACGCTCTTGGCCAAGGCCGTGTCCACAAATCCGGGAATGATGGTGCTCACCTTGATGTTGGCCTTGTCTTTGTACGCCAAAACCCGAAGTCCTTCCATGTAGCTGCTCACGTAGGCTTTGCTTGCGGAGTAGGCCGGGCCTGCCGAGCCGCCCCGGAACGAGGCTATGCTCGAAATGCCCGCCAACATTCCGCCTCCGTGCTCCTTTAGGTAGTGGTAGGCGGCAGCGGCGCAATCTGTAAAGCCAAGCACGTTGGTGTTCACGGTGCGCAGCTCTATTGCCGTAACAAGCTCTTGGTTGATGTCGCCGTATCCGGCGGAGAGAATGACGAGGTCTATCCCTCCCATGCCGTCGGCAACCTTTTGCAGCAGCGCCGCCGCGTTGCAGTCTACAACGTCCATCGCGCAGGTAGCGATGTTGCTGCTGCTCTCCCTTAGCGAGGCAAGCAGCTCCTGCCGCCTGCCGGTGGCGGTGACCTTGTAGCCGCGCCGCGCATACTGCACGCACAGCTCCCGCCCTATTCCGGAGGTTGCGCCTATAACGAGTACATTTTTCATTCGATGTATTAAGGTTGTATGGCCGCTCTCGCCTACACTTTCAGGTCGCGCGCTTTGACTACCACAATTTTGCCGTCTTTTGAAAAAACAAGCTCGCCGTCTTCCTTTTTCTTTTGCTCCACAAGGCGCTCGTAAGCCAGCGTTGTCCCTTTGACAATTTTGTCGCGGATTTCGTTTTGCTCTTCTTCAGTCATAACTTTCAACAGCGTTACGCTCTTGCTCTTTGAGTGGTTTTACTCCATTAGCCCCGACACTTCCTTCACCGCTGCGCCGTTGACGAGGCGGCTGATGCCGGCCGTTACTACCTTTTCGCCGTCGTTGATCCCTGCCACAATTTCGTAGGCGTTGCTCAGGCGTTGCCCCAACTTTACGGTACGGTGGCTCACCGTATTGTCGCTGTTGATGACGTATACAAAGCGCTCGTCGGTGCCGGCCTGCTTGATGATGGCCTTGTCGGGCGCTACCACCCTGCTGATGCTGCCGAAGTTGAGCGTCACGCGGGCAAACATTCCCGGCCGTATCTTCAGGTTGGCGTTGCCGTAGGCTATTTCGGAGACGAACGTGTGGGTCATGTTATCGATGGTTGGGTAAACAAGGCTCACCTTTCCCAAAAAGTTTTCGCCGGGGTAAATGTCAACCTTAACGTCGGCCGTCATTTGGGTGTTCACCAGCGAGAAGAACTCCTCCTGAACGTTAATCATCACCTTCACGGGCTTGAGCTGCTGCACCTGCAAAATCGGCTGTCCGCCGGTCATGTCGCCGTTGTCGAAGAGGCGCTGCGTCACCACGCCGTTGATGGGCGAGAGGAGGCGCGTATTTTTTTCAAGGTTGGCAAGCGCCTCTTCCGCCACGCTCAGCTGCGTTTGCAGCTGGTCTATCTGCTGCTTTGAAATGCCGCCCGTTTCGTACAGCGACTTTGCGCGCTCGTAGTCCACCCGCAGGTTTTCTACCTGTAGCTTCGACTGTAGGTAGCCGGTTGCCTCCATCTGCACCAGCAGCTGGCCTACCGTCACGTAGTCGCCCACCTCCACGTATATTTTTTCGATGCGCATAGCGTTTTGGCTGGCAATCATGTTTTTCGAGTAGGGGCTGATGGTACCGGTGTACTCGCGGATTTGCTCCACCCGCTGCTGGCGCACCACCTCCGACCTCACATCTACAACGCTGACGGCCGAATCTGCGGCTACCTGCTCCGACTTTGCGCCGCCCTTGCACCCTGCAAGCAGCGCCAACGATACGAGGATTCCAAAACCTCCAAACCTCCAAAAAGGGGCTGATGTAACTATTTTTTTCATGCTGTTTTCTATTTTAAAAAATTCAAGTTTACATTTTTACATATTGTCCTACAATCTTCTCGAAGTCGGCCTTTGCCGTCAGGTAGTCCGAAATGGCTTGGTGGTAGGAAAGCCTCGATTGCGTGAGCGCCAGCGCCGAGTTGTTGAGCTCCAGCATGGTGCCCATGCCGATGTTGTAGCGGTTGCTTGATATGCGGTAGCCCTTTTCTGCCAGCTCCACCGCCTTTCTGTTCGACTCCATTTGCCGCACGGCCTTATCCATGTTGTCTAAGGAGGTACGCGCCTGCACGCTGAGCGAGTTTTCCAAGTATTCGCGCTGTAGCTGCAGCTCCTGTATCTGTATCTTTGTTTGCTTTTCCTTAATGCTGTTGGAGAATCCGTTGAAGATGGGGACGTT
>JAIRXY010000226.1 GCA_031268055.1 Prevotellaceae bacterium
CTTGAAATAAAAACCTCTGCGTAGCTATTACTTTGCAGAAACCTATGGAGGCAACAACCCCCAACAAGCTACTTATTGCACATTGCTAAGACCAAAAATGTACAGCTATGCAGCGGTGTGGAGGGTTATGCGTGCTCAAACCGCTCAATTGTATTTTTCCACTCCAACTTTATCGGGATAGATTTTTGCGTAGCCTTGCTGAATCCCGAAAGCACGGAGTAGCTGCTTACGTGCACTGCACCTGTCTTGGTGTTGACAATTTCTTGTCGCATTTTGAGGCTTCGCTCGCCAACGCCTACTACGCTGGTGCGTACATCAATAGCATCTTTCAAGCGGGTTTGCACCTTATAGTCGGCTTCTGCGTGTACCAAAACTACCGTTTCGTCGCGCAGCTCAAAATCGTCCGAAAAGAGCGTGTGCAGGTAGTCCATGCGGCCAACGTCGAAGTAGCTCCAGTAGACGGAGTTGTTCACATGCCCAAAGCTGTCGACGTCGCTAAACCGTATCTGAACAGGTGTTGTCAGCATGAATTACGCGTGCTTTGCAATGAAAGTTCCGTACGCCTTTTCTGCGGCGCGCTGCTCGGCCTCCTTTTTCGACAACCCGCTGCCTTCACCGGCTACCTCATTGTCAATACGGAGCGTGCAGGTGAATACATTGTGGGATTTATCCTTGCTTGGCTGGCTCGTTGTTTCAAAAACGGCTTGAGTCCCGCGCTTTTGCGCCACCTCCAGCAGGCGGCTCTTGAAGTCAAACTCCCGCTTTACCAAGTCGTCGATGTTGACGTGCGGCAGCAGCATGCGGTTAGTGAAAATATCGCGCGCGCACGCGTAGCCTTTGTCCATGTAAACGGCTCCTATCAGCGCCTCCAGCGTATTGCCCAGAATATTTTTTGCTACGGAGTTGCGCAGCTTTGCCACTACAAAGCGCGATAAATCCAGCTGCTGCGCCAACTTTTCCAGCGCTTCGCGGCCAACAATTTTCGAGCGCACCTGCGTTAGAAAGCCTTCGCGCTTACTTGGAAATTTGCTGTAGAGGTACTCCGAGACGACAAGCTCAAGAACGGCATCGCCCAGAAACTCCAAGCGCTCATTGTGCTGCTCTGTTGGTTTAGGGGGGTAGTAACGCTTGCGGTGCTGGTAAGTAGCACGGCGGGTTACGGAGCTGTGCGTAAAAGCCTGCCTGTACAGCTCAAGCTGCTTTGGCGTATAGCCCAGCAGCTCCTTTAGGGAGCTGGCAAACAGTGCATCCTCGCTCTTGTGTGAGCTGGGGAGAAACTTTTTTACGCGTTGAAATAGATTGGAAAACAAAATAATTAGGATTGACTAAATATACTTAAAAATTACCGACGCGTTGTGCCCTCCAAACCCGAAAGTGTTGCTTAGAGCAACCCGAACATCGCGCTTTTGCGCTACGTTCAGCGTCAGGTTTAGGCGAGGGTCAAACGCCGGATCTAAATTTTGATTATTGATGGTGGGGGGAATAATACCTCGCTGCATGGCGCAAATGCAAGCTAACGCTTCTACTGCGCCCGTAGCGCCCAGCAGGTGCCCTGTCATCGATTTGGTGGAGCTGATGTTGAGCTTGTAGGTATGGTCTCCAAAAACCTTTTCAACAGCTTTTATTTCAGCAATATCGCCCACCGGCGTTGAGGTACCGTGCACGTTAATGTAGTCTACGTCTTCGGGGTTTAGCCCTGCGTCGGAGAGGGCACGCCGCATCACGTTGGCAGCGCCCAAGCCTTCGGGGTGAGGCGCTGTAAGATGGTAAGCATCTGCCGTCATACCGCCGCCTACAATTTCGGCGTAAATCTTTGCCCCACGGTTTTTTGCGTGCTCATATTCTTCAAACATCAGCCCTGCGCCACCCTCGCCCATCACAAACCCGTCGCGGGTTTTGTCGAACGGACGGGAAGCGGTAGCGTAGCTGTTGTTGTTGGTCGAGAGCGCCTGCGCGGAGTTGAATCCTCCCATAGCAGCTTCGTTGATAGGCGCTTCGGAGCCTCCGGCAATAATTGCCTTTGCTTTTCCCAAGCGAATTAGGTCAAACGCGTCTATCATGGCATGCGTAGACGAGGCGCACGCCGATACCGTAGCGTAGTTTGGGCCTCGCAGCCCATACTTCATTGAGATTTGTCCTGCGGCAATATCTGCAATCATTTTGGGCACAAAGAACGGGTTGAACCGGGGGGTGCCATCGCCTTTGACGAAGTCTCTTACTTCCTCAAAGAAAGTGCGAATTCCACCTATCCCCGAAGCCCACACAACGCCAACCTCGTCACAGTCAACTTTTGATAAATCCATGCCGGAGGATTTGATAACCTCGCATGCGGCAATCATCGCAAATTGGGTGTAAAGGTCTAACTTGCGGGCTTCTTTCCGCTCAATGGCCTCTGTATGCTGCGCCACGTCAAAGTTTTTCACTTCGCAGGCAAACTTCGTTTTAAAGTTTGAGGCATCGAAGCGCGTAATAGGCGCAGCTCCGCTCACTCCCTTCAGCAAATTGTCGAAAAATTCGTCAACCGTTTTACCCAAAGGGTTGATTGTGCCCATTCCCGTTACAACGACTCTCTTTAACTCCATACTTTAAAAAACTTGGTTTGCAAAAACAATCACGAAATACTCTCTACGCTTTGCCGCTTGCCTTCTCAATGTACGAGATAGCATCACCAACGTTGACAATCTTTTCGGTGTCTTCGTCGGGAATAGAAACGCCAAATTCTTTTTCAAACTCCATAATCAGCTCTACCGTATCCAGCGAGTCGGCTCCGAGATCATTGGTAAAGGTTGCACCGGGCACCACCTCTGATTCGTCAACGCCAAGCTTGTCAACGATAATTGCTTTTACTTTTGCTGCTACATCTGCCATAATTAATTTTCGATTTTAGTTAGTAATTTAAAATTAAAAATACGATTTTTGCTATACGTATAATGGCGACCTTTAAAAAAAAAAGTCGGTACAAAAGTATAAACTTATTCCATAGTTTTTATACTTTTGAGCAACTTTTTATCAACTAAAAATGTCAAATAACTAAAAATGAAGAATATAGCAATATTCGCATCAGGCTCTGGCACCAACGCCGAGAATCTTATCAGGTACTTCAACGGCAAAGAGCAGGCAAAGGCCTGCATAAAGGCGCTTTTTTGCAATAAACCAGAGGCATACGCCATTACCCGAGCTGCCAACTTGGGTGTTCCCGCGCGAACTTTCGGGCGGGAGGATTTCTACAATTCTGACCTCATTTTAAATGAGTTACAGCAGAAAAACATTGACCTGATTGTGCTGGCCGGATTTTTGTGGCTTATGCCGGAGAGCATAGTGAGCGCTTTTCGCCGCAGGATTATCAACATTCACCCCGCGCTGCTACCCAAGTACGGGGGCAAGGGAATGTACGGCATGCACGTGCATCGCGCCGTGAAAGCCGCCGGAGAGCGCGAAACGGGCATTACCATACACTACGTAAACGGCGAGTACGACAGGGGCGACGTCATTTTTCAGGCTACCTGCCCCGTTCTCCCTACCGATACCGCCGACGATATTGCCGCAAAAATTCACCTGCTGGAGCAGGAGCATTTCCCAAAAGTTGTAGAGAAGATAGTAGAGAAGATAAATGGGAAATTTTGAATTTTGAACCGAGCGAAGCGAGCTCACGAACTCCGCAAAAAAATAAAAACGAGGGATAATAATTTTGAATGGAATCATCTACCTATCAATTGTTTGAATCGGGATTTTCGGGATTCATGGATTTGCAGGATTCAAATATGACCATTTTTCATCTTACCAACTACAAAATTGGCGCCAACTACAAACCCGTGCCAACGAGAATGACTAATGTCGCTATTTGCTTTCTTTGTGGTTTTTTACTACACAGAGATTTCACAGAGAGCTACGGAGAAAACCTGCATGTAAAAATGTCCATTAGCCGGATTGATTAAATTGAATTTGTATTTTGTCGGTTAGCTTGGCAATACAACTTCTATGATTCATTTGTAAAGCCATCTTAACAATAATCCGGTCATCATTTTTTTCAATAATGGAAGGGATGGCGAGCATTCTGTGCCGAAGTGTTTTGAGTCGGTTTCTGACATTTCCACCGATGATTATCTGTTTAAACAGGCTAAGAAAGTTATATGCAACAGCCATCAGCTGCTTACCGGAAGACTGCGGAGATTCGCCGTTTTTTTGACGTACGGCTATCATTCTGCGTGGCTTTGTCCACTCCTGAGCCTGATATTCAAATTCGGTAATTTCTATCCCTTTGTCCATACAAAACCATGCCCTTTCCACAAGGGAGAGCAATTCGCAAGGGTTATTTTCTTGACAGCCCGACGTGAAACGTCGGGGTAATACAACACCCTGCCGCCTGAGGTTTTACCCAAGCAGAGAGTTGTAAAAATCAAAGCCAAAGCAGCTCCAAAGTAGAATTAAGAGTTGAGATTTAAAAGTTCTCAACTCTTAATTCCCGTTTACCTTAGAACGGCAAATCATCTTTACCTTCCTCGTCAGCGGTAAACGGCGTGGCTTCGGGCGCTTGAGGCTGGCTTGCGGTTGCGCCTGTAGCGGGGGCGGTGGGAGCATTCTCGTCGGCCGGATCAATCTTCCATGCGCGCAAATCGGTGTACCAGCGACCGTTGAACTCGCGACTTTCGATGTCGAAAAAGATGTTCAACATGCTGTCTACAACGAGTACGCTTGGACTTACTTTATCGCCCCAAATTGAGATGCAGACCTTTCTTGGGTATTGCCCTTCGGTTTCTACGATAATTTCCTGCCTTTTCCACATTCCGTTTCGTCCCTCTCCCGTTTGCAGGGGGAGCACCTGGGTTAGTTTTGCTTTTAGTTCCATAGCACGTTTGATTTAAAAAATTTGATAGCTACAAAGATACAAAGTGTTTTTTTGTTTCAAAAATATTTTTTTAGAAAATTCAGGGCAAATACACGAAATTAATTTTGAAGTTCAGCGCTGCTTTT
Organism: Prevotellaceae bacterium; assembly: GCA_031268055.1. GTDB lineage: Bacteria > Bacteroidota > Bacteroidia > Bacteroidales > UBA932 > JAITMY01. Next base: position 4,972 of record JAIRXY010000226.1, read on the forward strand.
TGCTGTATTCAAAGAAAAGTAGCAGCTTTGCAATGGTATATTAAAACAAATAGGGACAAAATGTTGGTAGAAATTGCCGCGCTGAAAATCCCTGTAGGAGATTAATCCAGAGTGTCTGATTATTTTTACCGCTTCGGAAAATTGTTATATTCTTGTGGAGCATAGGGGCGTCTCCGGTTTACTCCGCAGTCGCACCACTCTCACCCCGATACATTGTATTGGGGTGTTGTTTTTTGTTATAAATCAACAACTTCATTCACTTTGGCAATAAAATATTTGACATTTATTCCGAACTTTTTGAGCTTGGATAGTTCACCTTGTATAGCGTGTGTCATTGCGTCAAACTCAAATAGCACAATTTTTGCACTATATCATTATGTCGTTTGTTCAACCGGCAGCATTACTCATAATATGAGACGCATCCAGAATTATCTTTAACAGAAATAATAGGGCGATTACATATACTGTAGCTGATACATCCTTGTATTTTCCGGCGCATACTTTAATGAAAGCGAAGCTGAGCATACCAAATACAATACCTTCGGCAATGCTATAAGTGAA
>JAIRXY010000254.1 GCA_031268055.1 Prevotellaceae bacterium
AGTCCAGCGTTAGTAAAGTTCATGTGAAAAAAGTTTTAAAGTTATGAATTCCGGTTTTTGTTGTCTTCAACAAACCTTTTTGCATCAAAACGGACTTCATTTTTCACCTGCTTTGGAAATCTGTAAATTGATGCTTCGCGTATAAAATAGCGCATATTCTCAGTATCTTGTCCGAGCTTATCCCAAGTGTCGAAACCTTCGACGTTTTCCGTAACGCAATTCGGGAACAGGGCAGCAAGCCGCTCTACATTTTTACTTACCCAATCCGGCTCTCAAGCAAAGGCTGTGCGGCAAGCCATTTCCCTGTTTTATCGCGCTCAACCAAAGCCATTTTAATCCTGTTAATTCGTGCCCTCATCAAGCTATTGATTTTTTCGCAAAGATAGCAATTCTAAGTTGAATATTACAATAAAAAATTATACTTTTGCCCAGAATTTACTTGACGCAACGGCAAAACGCTACATTAGGAAAAATACTCAATGAAATACTACAGCACCAACGGGCAGGTTCCACCGGCAACGCTAAAGGACGCGGTTTTAAAAGGATTGGCCGACGACAACGGCTTGTACATGCCGGAGCGGATTCCGCTCCTGAGCAGCGATTTTTTCGCCTCGCTGCACAAAAAAACGCTCCGTGAAGTCGCGCTGGAGGTCGCCGCTGCGCTCTTTGGCGACGATATAGCGGCCTCATCGCTGCGCGACATGGTGTACGGCGCGCTGAGCTTTGATATTCCGCTGGTAAAGGTAGCCGACAACCTCTACAGCCTTGAGCTGTTTCACGGCCCCACAATGGCGTTTAAGGATGTGGGCGCGCGCTTTCTGGCGCGCATGATGCAGCATATTACCCGCAACGAAAAGGTCGAAACAAACGTGCTGGTGGCCACCTCCGGCGATACGGGCAGCGCCGTTGCCAACGGCTTTCTGGGGGTAGCGGGAATAACCGTTACGGTTTTGTACCCAAAGGGGTTGGTGAGCAAAATTCAGGAGTCACAGTTCACCACGCTGGGGCAAAACGTTTGCGCGGTTGAGGTAGAAGGCACGTTTGACGATTGCCAGCGGCTGGTGAAGCAGGCTTTTTTGGACAAGGAGCTCAACGCGCAGCGCAGGCTCACCTCGGCCAACTCCATCAACCTTGCGCGCTTCATCCCGCAGGCATTCTACTACTTTTGGGGGTGGGCGCAGATGCCGCAGGGCAGCGAGGTGGTGGTTTGCGTTCCCAGCGGCAACTTCGGCAACCTGATGGCCGGCCTGATGGCCAAGCGCATGGGGTTGCCCATCAAGCATTTTGTTGCCGCCAACAACGCCAACGACATTTTTTTGAAGTACCTGCAAACGGCTAAATTCTCGCCGCGCCCAAGCGTAGCCACCATTGCCAACGCAATGGATGTGGGCAACCCCAGCAACTTTGCCCGCATCATGGACTTATACGGCAGCGACCACGCCAAGCTGTCCGCGGATATTTCGGGCTACAGCTACAGCGACCCGCAAATTCGCGAGGTGGTAAAGCGCGTATTCGACGAGACAGGGTACATGCTCGACCCCCACGGGGCGTGCGCCTGCGAAGCCCTGCGCGAGTACCTCAAGCGCGACAAAAGGGCAAAGGGAATTTTTCTGGAAACGGCGCACCCTGCAAAGTTCAAGGAGACGATGGATGACATTCTGAGCGCCGACATTGCCATTCCCCAAAAGCTGCAAGCCTTTATGAGCGGCCAAAAGCAATCCGTTGGCATGAGCAACCGGTACGAGGATTTCAGGGATTTCCTGCTGAAGCAACCTTAGCGGACAAAGCCCTACCCTACCGCCGCTTCCATGCCGCAGCGCTGCGGTTACGCTAATGAATACAGCAACGCGTTGCATCTCCTTTTCTGCAGCGCTCTGCTGCTGCTTTGTTAGCGCAGCAAGCCCACTCCTGAATGTGTACCGATCAAGCTACAAAAAAAATACCGGATTGCAGCTGCTTTTCTTTGCAAGCTGCAATCCGGCAGCCCGAAGCGCTACTCCGCAGCTTGAGTTACTCGAATATTTGTACCATAGTTTCCCGCTTCAACTCCAAAACTTAACGTCCTGATATTGCCCGTAGCATTGGGAGCTACAGCAAAAGTGAGCATTTGCTTCGTTGCCTTATCAACCGTAAACCAAGCCCCTTCCAGCTTTTTTATATCAGCATTGCTATACTCTGCTACAAAAATTTCTCCTTCATCTTCGTCTTTTACATAGTTTTCTCCATCTTCGGTTTTAAAATGGTAAAATCTACTATCTTCAAGCATAAATCCGTATCGTTTACCGTCAATAGACATAGAAGACGCTATCCACCAAAAAATTCCCTGTGAAGTAACAGTATCAAGCCCTCCCTGAGCGCTGAAAGACAACTCTTTTTTGGAAAATTTTATGGTGTCTCCCTGTAGTCCATTAGGTTCATCGTACTCAAATGTGCATGATGCAAATATCATACAAAAGAAAATCAGTATTTGTTTCATAGCCGAATAATTTATTTTGATGTGTATCAATACATTAATTTAAAAACTGCCGGATTGCTGCTGCTTTCTTTGCAATCCGCAATCCGGCAAGCTCTGTTGCTACTCTGCTGCTTGGGTTACGGTAATGCCTCTAGTGTAATTTCCTGCATCAATTGGCAACCCTAATTTCCTGACGCTGCCTGTTTTGTTTGGCGTTACCTCAAAGATGATCATTTGCTTCGTTACCCTATCAATTGTTAACCAAGGCCCTTATATTTTCTTTATTTC
>JAIRXY010000295.1 GCA_031268055.1 Prevotellaceae bacterium
CCATAGCGTTGAGCGAGGTGTAGTCTACAAAGCTGAGGCATTGCTTGTACACCTCAACGCTTTGCAGGCGCTTTGCTTCCTCGGCAATTGCGCTCACCTGCGTGGCTACGGCTTTGGCAGCTATTTCTTCTGTGCTGTAATCTTTAAGTATTATGTCGTTTAGCGTATTCATTATCTTACTTTCTAAAATTTGAATGTTGGTAATTTTTTGCAGGGCAAACGCATGAAAAACCCCCAGCTTCAACTAAGGGCAACTTGCTGTCGCCACACAAGGACGTGCATACCGACGTTTCTTCATGCGTTTGCCCCGTGTTTTTTAGTCACTTCGGCAGAACATGGTTTTCAATGCCTTTACTGTTTCTTCCGTTCGATAATCTTTGGAGCAGTCGGGTCCCGGCTGTGGGCGGATAACATTAAACATTGCGCCCTCCTTCTTCCAGCGTTTCCAATCCTAACAGATAAAATGCTTTGGATTCGCTGTCCAATACATCTTCACGCCCTTTGATATGGTTAATTAATTGCTGTAATCTATCCAAATCTTTTTGTTCCGAGTTGATTATTTGAGCAATCTCTTTAATTGAGTTTTCCAATTTTACGGAAATGGGTTTTACGTTCCACAATCCTTTCATAATTGCCGAATAGGTGTAATATGACAAATCCTCGGTAATCGGCTCGTTTTTACCTAAATCGAAAACAACCGTATCCGGCGTTGACGTCAAGACAAAGGGAGAGTGCGTTGTTACTACAAATTGTATCTTTGGAAAAGAGTTGGTAAAGAAGGGCAGGATGAGCCTTTGAAGGGATACGTGTAAATGCGAATCTATTTCGTCGATAAAAACAACGCCGGTCAGATCGGTTGGCATTACTTTGAAGTATTCCGTGTGCATAATGAGCTCTGCATAAATGTCAAAAATAGCTCTATAGCCTGCGGACAGCGTTTGAAAGGAGAAAGGTGGTTTGTTGTCTTGACAGATAGAAAATTTGAAATTATCCGAATCGAATCTTAATGTAACGCTATCGTCTTCGAAAAGTATTTTCAAACTTTTTTCAAAATCATTAAACCATGCATCAATCCGGTCTGCCAGCGCTTGATTTCTATCATTTGTAATAGCAAGTGATTTTCTGCTCGTTAAGTTCACCAGATGCTGCTCAAACTTATTCGCATGTTTTTGCGAAGGCTGCTGCTTTTTAGCATCTTCTTCCTCCGGCCATACCGCTTTTGCTTCCGAGGGTTGCGTGATTTCGGATAAACGTTTTTCTTCAAAAAAACGGATGATGGCTTTTCTATCATCGTATAAAGCGGAAAAATTGATGTTTTCGGGAATGGTGGCCTGCATGCCTCCTTCAATGGCATTTAATTCGGATTCGTAAGATTTTATTAGCTTTGCTGCATTATCAAAAGAAGTAGTTCCCTTTTGATTTTTACTAAGATTGTTTTGCCACATCGTTAGGTTCTGCTTTATTTGTAGCAAATCGGCGCCTTTCTTTTGAGCAATAAGCAAGTCCACTTTTTCGTAAGCTGCTTTTAAAAATGAGGTTTTACCTGAACCATTCGCACCGGTTACAATGAGATTTCTCCCCTCCAATTCAATGCTGACATTTTTGTTTGTATAAGGGATAACACCTGCTATGTTCTTAATCCACTTTTCCATATTATATTTTGTTCTACCACAAAAGTACTCGTTTTTCTCAATCTACATTGTTGTTGACTGACGTTTTTTTCTTATTATCCGTTTCACCGTCTGTCCACAACTCCCTGCTACAAAGGTAAGCATAAAAGTTTTATAGGAGCAGAATTATTATGCTTGTTCGGGGCAAACGCATGAAAAACCCCGTAGAGGTTTCCTGTGAATAACCCCCAACTTCAGCTGGGGGCAACTTGCTGTCGCCACAAAGGACGTGCATACCGACGTTTTTTCATGCGTTTGCCCTAAATTTTTTGTCGGCTTACTCCCGCTGCTTGGTGTCTATCCAAATGGTTACAGGCCCATCGTTGACGAGCGATACCTGCATATCTGCGCCAAATTCGCCTGTGCCGACGTTTTTTTTCAGCTCGCTCTGCACGAGCAGCACAAATTTATTGTATAGCGCGGCGGCGTGCTCCGGCCGCGCCGCGCGGATGTACGAGGGTCTGTTGCCCTTTTTGGTTTGCGCGTGAAGCGTAAATTGGCTCACTATAAGCGCCTCGCCGTCAATATCCTGTAGCGACAAGTTCATTACGCCCTGCGCGTCGTCGAAGATGCGCAGGCGCGCCAGCTTTGCCGCTGCCCACGCTAAATCTTCGTCGCTGTCGGCCTCTTCAAAACCCGACAAGACCAAAACGCCCACCCCTATCTTGGATTTTACGCTTCCGCTAATGGCTACCGATGCCTCTAATACCCTTTGAATAAGTAACCTCATACCTTCATGTTGGCCAATTGGATAAAAGCTTAAAAACACAAATTTACAAATAAAATTCTGTTTTTACGTAATTATTATCGTAATATGAGCTACATTTGTAACCTCTAACTATTTAAAATCAACAACACGTATGCTAATACAAGAGAATGTGCCTTACAAGGTAAAAGATTTGCAGCTGGCCGACTGGGGTCGCAAGGAGATAGAAATTGCCGAAAAGGAAATGCCCGGCCTGATGTCGCTGCGCGCAAAGTACGGAAAAGCGCAGCCGCTAAAGGGCGTGCGAATCATGGGCTCGCTGCACATGACCGTGCAAACGGCCGTGCTGATTGAAACGCTAAAGGCGCTGGGTGGAGATGTGCGCTGGTGCAGCTGCAATATATTTTCTACGCAAGACCACGCTGCTGCGGCCATTGCTGCCGCCGGAACGCCGGTTTTTGCTTGGAAAGGCGAAACGCTGGAGGAGTACTGGTGGTGTACGGCTATGGCGCTATCTTTTCCAAACGCTAAGGGGCCGCAGCTCATAGTAGACGATGGCGGCGACGCAACGTTGCTCATACACAAAGGCTACGCCGCAGAAAAGGACGCTAAAACATTGAACGTAACGCCGGAATCTACCGAAGAGGGTGTTATTCTCAAGTTGCTCAACGATTTACTTAAGGAAGATGGGCAAAAATGGCATCGCACGGTGGCCGAGTGGAAGGGCGTAAGCGAGGAGACAACCACCGGAGTACACCGCCTGTACCAAATGCAGGAGCGCGGCGAGCTGCTGGTGCCGGCTATCAACGTGAACGATTCGGTGACCAAGAGCAAGTTCGACAACCTGTACGGCTGCCGCGAATCGCTGGCCGACGGCATAAAGCGCGCAACCGACGTGATGATTGCCGGAAAGGTGGTAGTGGTGTGCGGCTACGGCGATGTGGGCAAAGGGTGCGCAAAATCAATGCGCAGCTACGGAGCGCGCGTTATCATTACCGAAATTGACCCCATTTGCGCGCTACAGGCGGCTATGGAAGGCTTTGAGGTGAAAACAGTAGAGGACGCGCTGGACGAAGGAAATATTTACGTTACCACCACCGGAAACAGGGACATTATTACGCTGGAGCACATACAAAAAATGAAAGACCAGTCCATTGTGTGCAACATTGGCCACTTTGACAACGAAATTCAGGTGGACAAGCTCAACGCATTGGCAGGCGTGAAAAAGGTGAACATCAAGCCGCAGGTAGACAAGTATGTTTTCCCCGACGGGCACGCCGTTTTCCTTTTAGCCGAAGGGCGCTTGGTGAACCTTGGCTGCGCAACGGGGCATCCATCGTTTGTGATGAGCAACTCGTTCACCAACCAAACGCTGGCGCAAATAGAGTTGTGGACAAACAAGGAGCTGAAGGTGGGCGTTTACACCCTCCCCAAGCGCCTCGACGAGGAGGTGGCGCGGCTGCACTTGGAGCAGATAGGCGTGAAGCTCACAAAGCTTACCCCTTCACAAGCCGCCTACATTGGCGTAAAGGTAGAAGGGCCGTATAAGGCTGAGCACTACAGGTATTAGCAGATTAAAAATTAAAAATTCTTTATGAGCGACAACGCTTCTCAAATATTAGCCAACTTTAACGAGGCGGCGCAGGTGTCGCAGCGTTTTATCAGCAGCGAGCAAAACATTGAAAGTATTGAGCGCGCAGCAGCGCTCATGGCAGAGGCTATTGCCGGTGGCGGAAAGATAATTTCGTGCGGCAACGGCGGCTCCATGTGCGATGCTATGCACTTTGCCGAAGAGCTGTCGGGGCGATTTCGCAACGACAGGCGCGCGCTACCCGCAATTGCCGCAAGCGACGCTTCGCACCTTACCTGCACCGCCAACGACTATGGCTTTGAGAACGTTTTCTCGCGCTTTGTTGAAGCGTTGGGGCGCAAGGGCGATGTGCTGCTGGCGATAAGCGCCAGCGGCAACTCTGCCAACGTGGTGAAGGCCGTGGAGATAGCCAAGCTGCAAGGCCTGCACGTGGTGGGGCTGACCGGCAGAGGCGGCGGCCTGATGTACAGCATTTGCGACCTGAACATTTGCGTACTCCACGACGGATACGCCGACCGTGTGCAGGAAGTGCACATTAAAATTATCCATACGCTTATCCAGCTTATTGAGCAAAGATTGTGCCCAAAAGAAGACAGGATGTAAGGAGAGTATTTATGAACGTAGATTAACAACTAAATTGATGATAATATGAAGCCAGCGCTTAAATTTTGTTTGCTTGCGCTGCTGCCGGTTATTGCAGCCGCAGCAATTTCATGTCAAGATGATGATAATTGGAAGCCCACCTGGGCTTTGCCGCTGATAAAGGAGCAGTCTATCCTCATTGGAAGTTTTATAAAAGAAAGCGACGTAAAAGAAGTTAACGACCAAGTAAGAAAGGAGTGGAATAAGTATGTAAAAGAGAAGCTTAACATTGGAGATGGAAGCGGCGCTGGTATAGTAGATTCCATAGCTTACCTTGTACTTGCGAATCATCAAGATTCTATCTACGTAAAATTTGATAATGATGGCCCTAAGCTGAATGATTCCATCGAAGCGAAGATTAAAGAAAGCCTTGGTAACGACGCTGATGTAGACAGTAAGATAGCGCAAGTCAACAAATTTTTGAGCGTTTATTGGCAAGCCCTTCAGCAGCAAAGCAACAGCGAGGGAAACAACCCGCTAAGTGCAATGGCAAAAAGCAAAGCGATTGCAAAAAATGTCATTAGCGCTCAGGGCGGCGGCGGTGGCACCGCCGGAGGAGATACAGCGATTAACAACTTGATAGATGCTATGATACATCCTACCGATGTATTTATTACGGCAGCCAATGTGCTTTCGGCTATGGATGCTGATGGTAGCTACATTGATTCTATAAACGCCCAAATAGATAGCGTTCTGCAAAAAACAAAAATGCTCGACTCCATAGCCATTGATTTTGCAGATTATGTTGCCGATGGCTCGCCAATATCCGCCATTGAGCTTGATATAATTACTACAAGCGCTGAGTGGATGCCTTTTAAGTTTAAATTCAGCGCTAATTTTGCAGATGTCAAAGGAGATAGCATATGCAAAATATTTGAAGAAAATAACGTTGATTTGGAAAAATCACTGTCCTTTCCTTTTGAACAAAGCGATGAAGAACTTCTAAATGAAATAGTTAAAAATACTAAATATGTTAAATTTAGAGTGGAATGCTGGAGAACTGATCGGATTACTAAAGACATTCTTCGGACCTTGTCGCAAAAAGGTATCCATTTCAGCGTGCGCTTGAAGGTGCAGGCAGCCATGAGCAAATTTAAATTTTAGCCCTTAAATATTTGATACAACAGCTACGATGAAATATTTTATTCTGTTTATAACGTTTTTCTTAGCAGCAATCTCGGTAAAGGTTCACGCTCAGCTTAACCCTACCCTGTACCACATGAAAGACCTGCCGCTGAATAGCCAGCTCAACCCAGCGTTCCAACCCCGCAACGGGAGCATATACGTTGGTTTTCCGGGGCTAACGTCGCTCGCTCCAAACCTGATGCTGTCGGGTGGAGGCCTTACGCTTGGCAACGCCTACCTTAAACCCAACTACGGAGCTATTGTGCGGGGCGCAGGTGATTTCAGCACGGCAATGGTTGGCTACGAGCACAACCTCATTAACGTTGGCTACATGTTCAAAAACATGTATTTTACCTTCGACAGCAAGCTCAAGCTTAACGTAGAAGGTCGCATACCAAAGGATTTGGAGCGCTTGATGTGGTACGGCAACGGCGACAGCACAATACTCGGCAGCGCTCTCAACCTGAAAGGTTTGGGCGTATCAGCGCTGGGCTACGGCGAAATTTCGCTGGGGGTATCCGTGGAGGTAGCAAAAAATGCTTTTCTGGGTGCAAAGGTGAAGTATTTGCAAGGAATAACCTACATGAACGTTGGGCTCGACGAAGGGTCTTCCTTCAAGACAGATGCTACTACCTACGGCATTACCGTGGGGCTTAACCCCAGCATTTACCTATCGGGGCTGCCTGTCACGCTGCCCCAAGACTCTGTTTTTTCGCTGGACAACCTAATCAGCCCGGGCTTGGGTAGCTACAAGTTTAATACCGGCAGCCGCGGCGTGGCTTTTGACCTTGGCGGCAGCTGGGATTTGCCTTGGGTCAAGGGTCTGAACGTGTCGGCAAGCATACTCGACGTTGGATTTATCAGCTGGAGCGGCCACAAGGTAGCGCCGGCAAACCCCAACAGCTCAATTTCGTTTGACGGAATTTCGCTGAGCGCCAGCGGTAGCGATTTTACCTCTGGCTTGCTTGATTCTATAAAGCAAAAAACCGAGGTAACATACACTTCCGGCAGCGAGCGCAGGTGGCTATCGCCAACCGTATACGCCGGCGCTACCTACGATGTTCTGAAGTACCTCAACGTGGGGGCGCTGTTTGGCTACAGGTTTTCTCAGTATGAGAGCTCGCCGCTGGTGGCGCTGTCGGCCAACACGCAGGGGCTACCCGTTAACCTCAGCGCAACCTACAGCTACTACAACCGCAACAGCAACCTGGGCGTAGGCTTGCTCATAGGCCGCAAGATAGTGCAGTGGCACATCATTGCCGATAACCTTTTGGCCGTAAACTACAAGACAGCACAAAACGTTAACTTCCGCATGGGGGTTAACTTTTTGTTCGGCAAGAGCAGGGCAAAGCGCAGCTTGCCCGCCGGAGGCGACGCTCTTAG
>JAIRXY010000300.1 GCA_031268055.1 Prevotellaceae bacterium
CCGTATGCTTTAGCTTACGGGTAAGGCGACGAACAGCCAACCCTAACAGGGTTTAAAACCCTGTTAGGGTCAATCGTCGGGTTACCTTCGACCCTATAGTGATAATTCGGGAACGCAAATTTTAAAATGAACTCCCGAATTTTTTACACCCCACCCGTAGGGGTTTTTCATGCGTTTACCATGACTAATTTTAAATTTAGTCGGTCAGTAGTGATTGCGAATATCAAAATATATTTTGATTGTTTTGATAGCAGGTTAGTATGAAGCGGCCTTGGGCAGCTTCTAACGGGTTAACTTTTGTCGCATACGCCTATTCAGCTACATCCGCTTGCTCAGATTTTTGGAGCATCCCGATTGAGGTTGGCAAAAAAAGAAAATAAGGCTGCGCAGCTAATCCCCTGAAAAGGCGCAATCCAAACGATGAACTTTTTTTACCGGACAATTGATGATTCGTAATCCCTGCTTTTTGGATGAAGCCATTAGCTATGCGGCGGGTGGTAGCCTGAGGGCTTGGATTGGATTGCACTCCATGATTCCATTCCATTCCATTCCGTTGGGTAGAGCGCTCAAAAACCATGCTAAAAGCAAAGCAAAAACAAATTGTGCATTTAAAATCGTAATTTAGAATCCAATTTCTATTATATTTCATTATCAAAATGGCTATTACAATACTGAATTGTAATTAATGCTCAGAAAAATTAATTTTTTAACTATCAAATTGTATGCGGTGAAAATAAAATTTCATATATTTGTCACATCACAAATCATAAAGCGCATATTAGAGCTTAAAATCCGTTGTGGATAAACGTTTTTAAAGGGCGCGCCATTAGGAAGTAGGGATTGTAGCTTGAGGGGAGTGGATATCTAATGGAGGTTTATGATAATAAATTTTATTACTAATAGAAATTATGCGTACACTTCAATATAACCCAAATTCATTCATTTTTGCCGTCGCTGGCTTTCACTTACAAAGCTGGCCGCTGGCCGCACCTATGCACACCACAGCAAGCCCCCACACGCGTGTACGCATGTAAAGGCTGCAGCTTTCATTTTTTTATTCAGGTAACAACTTTATAGCAACAGCTATATGCTTTTTCCGTGAAAGGCATGGCACTGCTATTGCTCTCCGCTTACCACATGTAGTCTAATAATAAATTACAATTTATAATACTGTAATTTACTTAAAATCAATACTTAAATGATTGATATGGCTATCCTTTTAAGTATACTTCGTGTAAGTAAAATCTGCTATTTTTTATTTATTAAACTCATAATCAAAAAAGAACATCATGTACTCAAGTAATACACAAATCTATTCATGCAGGCTGCTGAGAAGAATAACGATGAGCGTTTTTTTTGCGCTCGCCGGTAGCCTGTCCTTACTCGCCGCCCACCCCGTAACCGGCTTTGTAACAACCAAGACGGGCGATCCGCTCATAGGAGCAAGCGTTGTAGAAAAAGGCACCTCCAACGGTGCAATGACCAACGCCGACGGCAGCTTCTCGCTCACCCTGTCTGACCCCAACAGCGCCTTGGCAATTTCGTTCATCGGCTACGCAGGGCAAGAGGTAGCGGTTAACGGGGCTGCCTCGCTAAGCATCGCGCTGGAGGAAGACGAAACCGGATTGGACGAAATAATTGTAGTGGCCTACGGCACGCAAAAGAAGAGCTCGGTTACGGGCGCCATTGCCGTGGTGAGCGAAGCCGACCTCAAAACAGTAACCTCGCCTAACGTCAACGCCATGCTGCAGGGCAAGGTTGCCGGCGTGCAGGTGCTGAACACCTCCGGCCGGCCGGGTGAGGCTGCGCAAATCCGCATCCGCGGCAAGGGCACGCTCAACTCCTCCGTTGACCCGCTGTGGGTTGTCGACGGCGTGGTGGGGGGCACGGGGGCGCAGCTCAACCCCAACGAGATTGCCAGCATCAGCGTGCTCAAGGACGCCGCCGCTACCGCCCTCTACGGGTCGCGGGCTACCAACGGCGTGATCCTCGTTACCACCAAAGGCGGGCGCATGGGCGAATCGAAGGTGGAGGTGTCGGCAAAACTCGGCATTGCCCAGCAGCACCTTGGCAACTTCAGGCTGATGAACTCGCAGGAGCTGTACGACTACACCAACTCCATGAGCAGCAAGTCCGCCGCCGGCATTTCGAGCTGGTTCAACGAGAGTTTGCTGGAGTACGATACCGACTGGTTTGGCTTTGCTACGCAGCCGGCGCTCTCTCAAGATTATATGGCGTCGTACAGCGTGGGCAACGAAAAATACAGGTCTTTCCTCTCCGCTAACTTCTACACCGAAGAAGGCACGGTGAAAGGGTTTGAGTACAACCGCTACAGCCTCCGGAGCAACACCGACTACGTGGTGAACAAGCGGCTGACGATAAAGGCCAAATTCTCCGGCAGCTACTGGAGCGACGACAACAAGCAGCACTCCATCGCCATGACCTACCTCCCCTGGGACCACCCCTACAACAAGGATGGCTCCGTACGCACGGGCAAAGAAGCAGACTGGCACGGCCGCGACCAAAGCAGCTACCTCTACAACAGGCAGCTGACATGGGACAGGGGGAAGCAGCTGGGCGCTACCGCAAACCTCGGATTTGACTACCACATTACCACCTTCTTAGTTTTTGAATCGAACAACAACGTTGGCATGAGGTACAACCTCACGGAGTCGTACGTTGACCCGCGCGCCATAGGCGCCGAGTCGTACAGCGGCTCCATTAAGGCCAGCAACAGCTTCAACACCACCCGCTACACCAACCAGCTGCTGCGCTTCAACAAGCTCTTTGCCGGCGTTCACAGCGTGGGCGCTTTCCTTGGGTATGAGTACAGCGATTCGCGCAGCGAAGGCAACAGCGCTACAGGGCGGGGAATACCTGCCGGAGGAGAAGTGCTGGACGTGGCCGCCAACCCCTACGCTGTGAGCGGCAACATCAACGAGTCGGCCATGCAGTCGGCCTACTTCAACGCCAACTACACGTACAACGACCGCTACATGGCGCAGCTCTCCTGCCGCGTAGACGGGTCGTCGAAGTTTGGAAAAAACAGCCGCTACGGTGGCTTCTTTACGGTGGGCGCTGCATGGTCGCTGCACAACGAAAGCTTTTTGAAGGATGTTGACTTCCTCGACCAGCTGAGGCTCCGCGCCAGCTACGGCTCCATTGGCAACTCCCCCGGCTCGGGCGACTACGGCTACATGTCGGTCTACTCGCTCAGCACCATGTACAACGGCGTTCCTACGGCGTTCCCTACGCGCCTCGGCAACCCTAACTTGACGTGGGAAAAATGCTACGAAACCAACATCGCGCTGGAGACGCGGCTGTTCGACCGCCTGAGCCTGAGCGTAGACTACTACAACAAAAATACCTCCGACCTGCTCTACTGGGTGCCGCTAACCTCCGTCACCGGCTACACCGGACAGTACCAAAATGTAGGCGCTGTGAGCAACAAGGGATTTGAGGTGGTAGTTAGCCCCGATATTATCCACACCAAAGACTTTTTGTGGACAGTGGACTTTAACCTCGGCTACAACAAGGGCAAAATCGTAAAGCTGTACAACGGCGACCAGCAAATTTCGGGCAGCAAGCTGCTGGAAGAGGGTCTTCCCCTCGATACGTGGTATATGCACGACTGGGCAGGCGTGGATACGTACACCGGCGACCCCATGTGGTATATCCACAAGGATGACGGCTCCAAAGCTACAACCTCGGTGTACTCACAGGCAAGCCGCGCCAAGCAGGGTAGCGCCAACCCCGACTTTACGGGCGGGTTGATATCCACCGCCTCCTACAGGGGGATTTCGCTCTCGGTGGCTTTCTCCTTTGTTTCGGGCAACAAAATCTACAACTACGCCCGCGAATTTTACGACAACGACGGCGCCTATCCGCAGTATAACTCTATGGCGCTCAAAGACGGATGGGTGCGCTGGGAAAAACCCGGGGACGTTGCTACTCACCCCAAGCCTATTGCCGGAGGAAACAAGGACTCCAACAAGGGCTCCTCGCGCTACCTTGAAGATGGCAGCTTTATCCGGCTCAACAGCCTGACGCTCTCCTACGCGCTGCCAACCAACCTGCTCAAAAAGGCGAAGATTCAACGCGCCGGCATTTCGCTATCGGGCGAAAACCTGCTGCTCCTCACCAAGTTCTCTGGCCCCGATGCCGAGCTTGGAGCAGGCAAGGGCAACCACACGGCAGACCCAGACCTGTACCCCATGCCCCGCAGATTCTCGCTGGGGCTTAACCTTGCATTTTAACGACGAACTAATGACGATTAAACAAACTTTTATTATCAAGAACATAGAACATGAAAACAATCCTGAACATTTTTCTCATTCCTACGGCGGCGGCAATGCTGCTGGCTGGCTGCGAGCTGGAGCGCTACCCCTACAACGAAATTTCGGCGGATAAGCTGGACGCTACAAACCTCGAAAACATCACGCTGGGCAACTACGCACAGCTCAAGGAGGAGTACTACTACAAAACCCTCTACCAGTTTGGCGAGTACTGCGGCGACAACGTGACGCTGAGCGGCACCACCAGCGATAACCTGTACAACCACTACACTTTTCGCCGCTTGCCAAACGACCACTACACCGCCCGCGTGTGGCAGTTTACCTACCAAACGGTGGTGAACATCAACTCTACCATAGAGCTGGTGCCGGAGGGTGAATCGAAGGAAAAAGACCAGCTGCTGGGCGAAAACTACTTCCTCCGCGGCTTCCTGTACTTTCAGCTCTGCAACATTTTTGGCCGCCCCTACACCCAAGACCCCACAGCAAATCTGGGCGTACCGCTCAAGCTGACGTCAAAAATTAACGATTTCCCGCCGCGCGCCACCGTAGCAGAGGTTTACGAGCAGATAGTCAAAGATTTTGAAAAAGCAGCCAGCCTCATGGGGAGCAACAAAATCAACATTTTTGCCTCCAAAGAGGTGGCGCAGGCTTTCCTGTCGCGCGTGTATCTCTACATGGAAAATTGGGCAAAGGCTGTAGAGTACGCCGATTTGGTCATCGGCTCGGGGCGCTACGCCTTGCTGACGGGCAATGACTACAAAAGCTACACCTATCCCGTTCCCGAAGCGAACACGGAGACCATTTTTGCTATCCGCATGGTGAAGGATGTAGATTTTGAAAAATACCACATGAACGAGTACTCCGTGGGCGCTCTCTACGCCGTTATCGACAACCAAGGATGGGGCGAGATGTACCCCTCGGAAACCTACCTCAACCTGATTGACAAAAACGAAAGCGACCTGCGGCACGCCTTTATTGTTCCCGAAACCGATGGCGGTGAGCTGAGGCTGAGCTACGTGTACGATTCTGCCGGTAGCTACCTCAACGCGAGCAGCAAGGTGAGCCTGTCGAGCGGCAACATGTACACCATTACCGAAAATCCAAACCTCTACAAAAGCCCTGTCGTTCAGATGGAAATCAATAACAGACAGACTTACTACTACGTGGAGCGAGCCGACGACAACAAAAAATACTACGTGAGAATAGAAAACATAGCGCTGCGCAACGGCTACCCCAAGCGCTACATCTACAAGGTATCGTATCAGGAGGGGCAGTCGCACCTCTACTCGCCGGTGCTGATACGCTTGGCCGAGGTTTACCTCAACCGCGCCGAAGCCCACGCAGAGCTGGGGCATGAGAGCGACGCCCTTGCAGACCTCAACGTCATTCGCAGGCGCGCCCAGATACCCGAAGTAGCCTCGGCCGACCTTGCAAGCAAAAGCCTGCTCGACAGAATATTAGACGAGCGTCGTCTGGAGCTGGCGTGGGAAGGATTCCGCAAGTACGATGTTTTCCGCAAGCGGCAAGCGCTGGATAGAAGGTATCCGGGTACCCACCTGAGCGGCGCTCCGGTGTACCCTACGCTCGAATACACGTCGCCCGACATTGTAGAGCTCATTCCGCAGAGCGAGATGGACGCCTACCCTATACCCTTAACCCAAAACCCGTAACAGATGAAAATACGGCTCGAAACAACAAAACAATTTAATTTTCAGTCACCTATTATTTTATTAATTTTTTAGATATTTTATTGCTATGAAAATAAAAATATTTTCTGCTAAGGGGCTTTTGAGCCTCCTCATGGCCACAGTAGCCATATCTGCCTGTAGGAAAGATGAACCTTCGGGGCTTCCTTCGCTGTACGTAGGCGAAATTACAACCTTTGCTTTTGCCCCTGTTGGCGAAACAAAAACAATTGAGCTGCAAAGCAACGTGGAGCTATCCCTGAACAAGCAAAGCACTGCCGGCTGGTGCGAGGTTTCGCTGTCGGGGAAAACCCTGACGGTAACCGCTCCCCGCAACCCCTCCTTTGCAACGCGCACCACCACCGTGGAGGTATTTGTGCCGGGCAAGGCCGCAACGCTGACCTTTGAGCAGGGCGGACAGCCAAGCGCAAAAATTCAGGTAGATACCGCTTACGCCAACAACGAGCAACCCGACAACCTGATAGCCAACTCCTACGACGGGATTATTGGAAACTCGCACTACCACTCGGCGTGGGATTCGCCCGGCGGCCCCTTTGAGCTGACCTATCAGCTGCAGCACAACCCTGTTTTGGACTTGGCCATGATTACCTACCACGCCCGCCCAAAAGGTAACAGCGGTACTTCCTGTAGCAACGGCACCTTTGGGATTGTGAGCGTACTTGTGTCCGTCAACAACGGCCCTTTTGAGGTGGTAAAGCAAGACCACGCCATTGGCGACCCCATTAACAACGGCGCCAGCTACCCTGTTCCTGCCTACATAGAGCTGGACGCGCCTATTGCCAACGTTACCGCCGTAAGAATAGTGGTTGATGGCCTCAGCAGCAAGGCTGGCTTTGCTTCGTGCAGCGAAATGGAGTTTTACGGCACAGGCTCTTCCAGCGCTACCGAGCCTTATCTGGTGCTAAGCAAAAGCAACCTCGATTTTGGCCCCGACGGAGGCTCGGCAGAGCTTTGCGTTGTAACCAACGCCGTAAGCATTACCGCAAGCGACGCCGGCTGGTGCACTGCCATCGTAGCAGGAAACTTTATTACCATCGCCGCCTCCGAGAATAATTCGGAAGCATACCGGGAAGCTACCATCACCATCACCGGCAACAACGGCGCCACGGGACAAATAAAGGTTACGCAGCCGAGGGCGCTGGTGGACGAAGGCACGCCGCTGACGGTAGACCTCACGTCGCCGGGCTCGTATGCCGACAGCTGGTGCGACGACGACGGAGATGGATACGAGGGGCGCACCGACGGGCTAAAAAGCGGACCATACTTCAACATGTTCGACGACGAATTTGGGTCGTACTGGCACTCAAACTACAATAAAGAGCTGGTGGAGACAAACGGGCCAACGACCGCTCCCCACAACCTCTACTTCCACCTGACGAGCGAGGCTGCGCTGTCGTACATCGTCTACTATCCGAGGAACTACCCAAGCGGCGGCAACGGCAACTGGGGAAAGATAGAGGTTTACGTAAAGCGCTCCGGCGGCGACTTCGAGTACGTAATGAGCTACAGCTGCGAACAAAAAGGCACAGCTTCGCAAATTGTGATGCCCGAAGTGTTGAGCAACGTGACGGATGTCAGGATTCTTATCACAAGCCAGCAAAACAGCGCCTGCTCCGAGATAAAATTCTTTAGCAACTAAGCTCTATTTGGTAGCTGCCTGAGCTGTGGTTTTTTTTGATTTGAGCGATTCCTTTGATTTTTGGATGAAATCATGCCCATCGCTCAAATTAAAAAAATCGCAGCCCGAGCAAAATTGAAAAAATCTCTGCCGGCACGGGCTACAAGCGCGCGCCGGCGGAGAAAATTTTACTAAACTTTTTTAGAATCAAGTATTATGAAGATAAACAGAAGAAAAATCAGAGAAGGCATTTTTTTCGTTAGCGCCATAGCGCTGCTTTTTGTCGCCTGCAAGAAAAACGAAGCGGCAGAGGTTGACCGCACAACTCCCGACGCTGGGGGCGACACCACCCCTCCTGCCGCCGTTGATACCACTCCGCCCTGGGGGCTTAACGCAAAGGTTATTCCGCTTGGCGGCAACACCTACATCACAAGCGGCTCGGGGGTATCCATTGAGGAGGAAGGCATTGTAGGCTGGGTAAATCCCAAAACGGTGTACAGCGCCTACTTTAAGGTAAGCTACGCCGGAGATTTGTCGCTCTTTCTAAGGTATACCTCCGCCAGCAGCAGCGTGATAGAGGTGACGGTTGGCGCAGCGCCTGCTACAGGGACAGAATTTACAGGAACGCCTTTCACGGTTACGCTTCCCAAATCGCCAACAAGCAAGGAGGGTAGCACGGTTACAGCCAAGGACACTACCGTTTTTATCGGTACGCTCGACCGCTGCGAAACAGGCTACCTGCGCGTTGACTTCAAAGGCGTAAGCCGCAGCGGTGAGTTTTTCGCCACCACCGCCAAAGCTTTGGTGGCAAACGGCAAAGCCTCGTCGTTCATGAGCTACGTGTCGACCAACGTAGACAACATGTTCTACTGGGGGCGGCGCGGCCCCTCGGTGCACATGGGCTACGATTTCCCAAGTACCGACACGGCCGAGTGGTTTTACAACGAAGTCTCTGTCCCCCACGGCATGTCCCCCACGGGTAGCTACTTCATGGTGAACGGCTTCGATGGGGGATACTTTGGCATTCAGCCTTCGGACAAAGACCCCGTGGTGCGGGTGCTGTTTTCGGTGTGGGCGCCTTTTGAAACGGACAACCCCGCGCTTATCCCCGACAGCCTAAAGGTGGCCTGCATAAAGGGCGGAGATGGCGTTTGGGTGCAGTCGTTTGGCGGCGAAGGCTCGGGAACGCAAACGTTCATCAGCGCCAACGCCAAAGAAACGCCTGCCGACAAGCAGGTGGCATGGTCAACGGACGTTACCTACAAATGCCTCACGCGGATATACCCCTCAAAGGACATCGGATTTACGGAATACGTAGCCACCGACTACATCTCCTACTTCTACGACCCCGCTCCGGGTAAAGGCTGGAGGCTGATGGCATGGCTACGCCGCCCCAAGACCACGCTTTACTACAAAAGCGCCCACTCGTTCTTGGAAAACTTCAGCAACTCGTATGGCCATCTGACGCGCAAAGCCCACTACGGCAACCAGTGGATTCGCCTCAAAAACGGAACATGGAAGGAGCTTACCAGAGGTCACTTCAACACCGACGCCACCGGCGGCAGCGGCGTAAGGCGCGACTACGCTGGCGGCGAGGAAAACGGCAAGTTTTTCCTCCAAAACTGCGGCTTCTTCAACGCCGATGTTAAGGCCGG
>JAIRXY010000048.1 GCA_031268055.1 Prevotellaceae bacterium
GAAATCTCAGCATATTAATTCAACCGATAAAATTTTGAACTTTAAGCAGCTCAACAACAGCGCCGGGTGGCTGTGCTTTGCCGTTGCCGCCGCAACCTACCTGTGCACCATGGAGCCTACGGCAAGCCTGTGGGATTGCGGCGAATTTATAGCTACCTCGTACAAGCTGGAGGTGGGGCACCCGCCGGGAGCGCCGCTCTTTATGCTCGCTGCGCGCCTTTTTGCGCTGCTTGCGGGCGGCAACGCTGCGCGCGTGGCGCTCATGGTGAACGCCATGAGCGCGCTGTGCAGCGCCTTTACCATCCTGTTTTTGTTTTGGAGCATCACGCACATTGCCCGCAAGCTGATACCGGAAAAGATGACGGAGGGAGGCCGGCCAAGCCACCTGCCCGTGCTTGCCGCCGGATTTGCGGGCGCTATGGTCTACACGTTCTCCGATACGTTCTGGTTTTCGGCCGTCGAGGGCGAAGTGTACGCTATGTCGTCGCTGTTTACGGCGGCGGTGTTTTGGGCTATGCTGAAGTGGGAGGGCGAGGAGCGCGCCGACCTGCAGGCAAGGTGGATTGTGCTCATTGCCTACCTCATGGGGCTGAGCATTGGCGTGCACCTGCTCAACCTGCTTGCCATTCCCGCCATCGTAATGATTTACTACTTCAGGCGGTATAAGCTTTCGTGGCTGGGCGCGCTGAAGGCGCTTACCGCGTCGGCAGCCATCCTGCTCGTTATCCTCTACGGCGTTATCCCCGGCGTGGTGGCCGCGGCCTCGTGGGTAGAGCTGCTCTTTGTGAATACGCTGCACGCGCCCTACAACAGCGGCGCGCTGTGCTTCCTGCTGGCGCTGGTGGCCTCCGTGATTTTTGGCGTTTGCTACACCCGCAAGCGCGGCAAAAAAGCGGCCAACGCCATGCTTGTGTGCCTTGCGGTGATGCTGATGGGCTACTCCTCGTACGCCGTGCTGGTCATTCGCTCTGCCGCCAACCCGCCCATTGACGAGAACAGCCCCGACAACGTGTTTAACCTGAAATCGTACCTCAACCGCGAGCAGTACGGCGACCGTCCGCTGCTCAGCGGGCCAAGCTACGCTACGCCGGTGACAGGCTACGCCGAAGTATTTGGCTACATCAAAAAAAATGGCCGCTACGAGCGCGCGCCAAGCAGCCTGCGCTACACCTACAACGAGCGCTACACCATGCTGTTTCCCCGCATGTACAGCTTACAGTCCGACCACATAGAGGAGTACAAAAAGTGGGGCAACGTGCGCGGCAGGCGCGCCATCGTGCGCAACGCCAGCGGCGAGCAGGAGCCGCGCATGATGCCTACGTTTGGCGAAAACCTGCACTTTTTCTTTACCTACCAGCTGGGGCACATGTACCTGCGCTACTTTATGTGGAATTTTGCCGGACGGCAGAACGACATGCAGAGCCACGGCGGTGTGCTCCACGGATGCTGGATTTCGGGTATCCCCTTTGTCGACAACCTGATGCTGGGTAGCCAGCAGCGCCTGCCTGCGTACTTGGCGCAGAGCAAGGCGCGCAACAGGTACTACCTGCTGCCGCTGGCGCTGGGCGTAGCGGGGCTGCTCTTTCAGCTCAGGCAGAGCAAGAAGAGCTTCACCGTGGTGGGGCTGCTGTTTTTCTTTACGGGAGCGGCTATCGTGGTGTACCTCAACCAAACGCCGCTACAGCCGCGGGAGCGCGACTACGCCTACGCCGGCTCGTTCTACGCCTTTGCCATTTGGGTTGGGCTGGGGGCGCTTTGCTTTAGCCGGTGGCTGGGGGCTGCCGGCGCAAAGCGGGTGGCCCGCCGCCAAAGCGCCCGCCGCCTGCTGACGGCCACCGGCTGCCTGCTGCCGCTGCTTGCGCCGGCGGTTATGCTCAGGGAGAATTGGGACGACCACAACCGCTCGCAGCGCTACTTTGCCCGCGATTTTGCCTACTGCTACCTCGCCTCGTGCGCGCCCAACGCCATTCTCTTCACCAGCGGCGACAACGATACCTTTCCGCTCTGGTACCTGCAGGAGGTCGAAGGCGTCCGCACCGACGTGCGCGTGGTGAACTTGAGCCTGCTGGGTACCGACTGGTACATCGACCAAATGAAAATGCGCGCCTACAAGTCGCCGCCGCTGCCCATGAGCTTGCCCCAGCGCTGCTACGAGCCGGGCGTCAACGAGGAGGTTTACGTGGTGGACAAAACCAGCGCTACCGTTCCGCTGCATCAGGCCATCGACTTTGTGGCGAGCGAAAACCCGCAGACCAAATTCCGGTCGAGCCTCGGCCAAGCCATCAGCTACCTGCCATCGCGGCAGCTTTCGCTGGAGGTGAGCAGGGAGGGCGACTTCGGCGCGGCGGATGAGCACGAGCCGCTGCCCGACAGCATTACGTTTTCCATCTCGCGCGAGGTGATTTTCAAGTCCGACTTAATGGCGCTCGACATTATAGCCGCCAACCGCTGGGAGCGTCCCGTTTACTTCACCTCCGTTGCCAGCAGCAGCGACTTGGGGCTGAGCGAATACCTGCAATTTGAAGGGTTTACCTACCGGCTGATTCCCTACAGAACGAGCGCAGAGAACGTCCTCAGCGTTGGCCGCATGGAGGCGGATACGCTGTACCACCGCCTGCTGCACACCTACCGCTACGGCAACATCGACCGCTGTAGCGTGCTGGTGGACGAGCACGTGAGCAGGGCGCTAAGCATGGTGCGCTTTCGCGAAATATTTACCCGCACGGCCAACGCCCTCAGCGACGCCGGCAAGATGCAGCAGGCCGCCGAGGTGCTGCACCGCTGCTCCGAGCTGATGCCGCCGTGCAGCTTCCCCATCAACAGCGCGCAGCCGGAGGACATTCTCTACCTCACCTTTATCGAGGCGTTTTACCGCGCCGGGCTGAGGGAGGAGGCTAACGCCATGGCCGAAAATTTTTACGAAGAAGCTCAAAAAAACCTGCTTTACTTCTTTGGCCTGCCCAAGCAAATATCGCGCACGCTGGACTACGAAAAGGAGGTAAACCTGCACTTCCTGCAAAATCTTGCCGCCATTTGCCAAGAGCATCAGGAGCAGGCGTTGAGCGAAAAATACAGGAAGGAAATTTTGAATTTTGAATTTTGAATTGGCTTGCGCCGCCATTTGTCTGCATTATTCATGCTGGTTGGCAACCTGTCTTTCGCTAAAAAAAGTTGACTCACAAAAGAGTTAATAATGCATTTACACACTAAGAAACAAGCGTTGTATTTTGAAAAAATAATTAGATTACACAGTGAGCATGGATATGGAGAGCACCATAGCTCGCCTATTACCGATAGGTCATGCTACGGTATCCAGATGGATTGCTATCTTTGCCGCGGAAAAAGGTAAAAAATCCATTCCAATGACAAAGTCAAAGTCACCAACCCATCCGGCGCCAGCTATCGCTCCGGTTGACGAGGTTCGCACCCTTCAGGCGGCGGTTGTCCGTTTGCAGGCTCAGCTTCAAGCAGCGAATTTACGAGCGGATGCGTACGATGAGATGATCAACGTCGCAGGTCCAAGTTCAAGCTCTCCATAAGAAAGAAAGTTGGCGCCAAACGGTAGATAACCTGCATGCAAAGGCTGCGCGGGAGTATCCGGTAGCGGTTCTTTGCAAGCTGTTTGGCGTAACCAAGCAGGCCTATTACAAGTATGATGAGCATTCGTTTCTTCTCAAAGTCGCCCAGGAGGAGTTCGTGCTGCAATACATCCAGAGCATAAGGAAAAAGGATCATGGCATAGGCGGCATGAAGCTTTGGCACATGTACCGGAAGGAGTTTGGCGGCAATAACCCGGTAGGCCGCGACCGCTTCGAGGATACAGTTGACCGGTATGGCCTGAAGGTAAGGGTAAGGAAGCCCAGGACAACAGATTCCACCCACGGCCTGCCGGTCTATCCGAACATCGTAATGGACTTTATCCCTGATGCACCCAATCGGTTATGGGTAAGTGATATAACCTATATTGCCATGTGGCTGAATGACTACCGCTATAGCTTCTGCTATTTGTCGCTGGCGCTGGATGGATACACAGAAGAAATCGTCGGTTGGAGCGTGGGGCCTACGCTTGAAGCAAGCTATCCGATGGAATCTTTGGGAAAGGCATTAAAGCGTATTGAAGGAGATGAGCACATTGAGCTGATCCATCACTCGGACAGGGGCTGCCAGTATGCCAGCCATGAGTATATAGCAGCTTTGAAGC
>JAIRXY010000145.1 GCA_031268055.1 Prevotellaceae bacterium
CGCTGATTTTTAGCTACTCCAGCTACCTCCCGATTGGCTTTGAGCTTACCATAGTACCGTTGGATGAAAACAAGCGCGCTATTGCAGTATCATCCTCCGACAGGTATCGCTACGACATAAAGGCGGCGCCGGTTGATGAGAGTGGCGCTGTAAGCAGCCCGCTAAAAGGTGAGCTTGTCATTCACTACGACAAAGATATCGCCAACGACTTGAAAAAAGCCAAGCACCTGATAGTTAAGGTAAGAGCTACAGGAGCTACTCCAAGCTCCAGAATAAAAATTACAGACGCCAATGGCATGGAAGTAAAGGTCGAGCTTCGCGCAGAAGGTGGTGTGGATATAAATATGAATGAAATTTAAAAAAAAAGTGAATAATGCTACCCAAATATCAAAAATCTGAAAAACCAAGATATATGAGGTATTTTGTTGCTGCTGCGGCAGTAGCGTGCTGCAGCGCGAGCCTTTTTGCGCAGCAGGTAAATACGCTCTATTTTATGAATAATGTGCCCGAAAGGAACGCCTACAACCCGGCCTTTCAGCCGGTACATAACGTTTACATTGACCTTCCGGTGCTACCCAACTTCCGCTTCGACGTGGGTAATAGCTCGCTGGGCTTCAGTGACGTTATTTTTAGCCAAAGGATTAACGGCGTAGACAGCACCATTACTTTCTTACACCCGGAGGCATTGGGGAAGAAGGACGACTTCTACAAGTCGCTGAGCAATACCACCCGAATCTACGGAGATATGACTTTCAACCTGATAGGCTTTGGCTTTCGGGTAAAGAAAAATTACTTTAGCGTGGATGTATCCCAAAAAGTATCGGCAGGCGCATACCTGCCCAAAGATCTTTTTAAGCTGGCGCTGTATGGCGCCGGTAAAGGGTCGGGCTACTCCGATGTTTTTGATTTGAGCAGGCTGGGCATTCAGGCATCGGTTTACACTGAATTTGGCCTGGGCTACTCGCGCAAAATCAACGATAAGCTTACAGTGGGCGGTAAGCTAAAGTACCTCATCGGTCAGGCAAACATCAATACGGACATTAATGATTTTAAGCTGACGGCAAGCGCCGACAAGTGGGCAATATCGGGCTCGGGGACGCTAAATGCCTCCCTTCCGTTAGTTGATATTCCCTTTGGCGCCGACGGTGTTATTGACCTTGCAAATTTAAAGCCGGAGGTGAATACCGAATCGCTCAACAGCGTCAAGGCAGCTACCGATTTGATTTTTTCCTCCAACAACGGCTTTGGCGTGGATTTGGGCGCTACTTACAACATCCTGCCAAAGCTGCAGCTCTCGGCAGCGCTTACCGACCTTGGCTTTATCCGCTGGCGAAGCAACCTGACCAACGCCAACCTGAATGCAAATTTTTCCACAGAAGGGATTGCATATGAGCCGGGCGATAATATTGATAACAAGCTGGATACGCTGCTGCAAAGCTTGGAGGATGCGTTTGTGAGCGGCGGTACGCACAATGGCTACACCACCTCGCTTTCTACCCGCCTGAACGTGGGCGCGGAGTACAGCGTTGTAAACAATAAAATAGGATTTGGGTTACTCTCATCTACCCTTTACACCAACAAAAGCCTTTATACCGACCTCACGGTTGCCGCCAACCTGCGCCCCTGCACATGGTTCAGCACTTCGTTTACCTACTCGCTGCTCAATGGACGGCTGAGCGCCGTAGGATTTGGCGCTCAGCTGAAGGTAATGCCCTTCAACATGTACCTTGCCATTGACCGTATTCCGCTGGCGTTTGCCTCCTCAAAAATGCCGATACCAACCAACCTGACAGGCTTTAACCTGCAAGCGGGCATGGTGTGGACAATAGGCAACCCGAAGAAAACAGGCGACGACGACGGCGACGGCGTAAAGAACAGCAAGGACAAATGTCCCAACACGCCGCGAGGCTACATGGTGGATAAGCACGGATGCATGCTGGACAGCGATGGCGACGGAATACCGGATAACTTGGACAAGTGCCCGGCCTCGGCTTTTGGCGCTGCTGTTGATGACGATGGCTGCCCGCTGGACAGCGACGGAGATAAGGTGCCCAACACCGAAGACGAGTGCCCTAACACGCCGGCAGACGTAGCGGTAGATTCTACGGGATGTCCGCTTGATACCGACGGCGACAAGATACCCGATTACCTCGACAAATGCTCCAATACGCCGGCGGGCGTGGCGGTAGATTCTTCCGGTTGCCCGCTTGATGCCGACGGAGACGGCGTTTCTGACGATTTGGATAAATGCCCCAATACGCCTGCCAACATTCAGGTTGACGCCTACGGTTGTCCGCGCGATTCGGACGGCGATGGCGTGCCCGATTATCGCGACGCGTGCCCCAACACGCCGCTTGATGCACCGATAGATTCTCTCGGATGCTTGCTTGACTCTGATGGAGATGGCGTATTCGACTACCTCGACAGCTGCGCCGGAACTCCAGCAGCCGCTATGGGTAAGGTAGATGCAAAAGGATGCCCCACCGATACCGACGGTGACGGAATTGCCGACTACGAAGATAACTGTCCGACGATTGTAGGAGTTGTAGGCAACTATGGCTGTCCGGAGATAGAGGCAGCGGCAAAGCAAATTTTTGAAAAGGCGCTCACCGGTATTCAGTTTAGTCTGGGTGGTGAAAGCATTCTGCCGACTTCTTACGAAATACTCAACCAAATTGCCGAGGTAATGTCGGAAAATTCCGACTACATACTTATCGTTAACGGCCACACAGATAGCATTGGAAGCGCCGACGACAACCTGCTGCTATCCGAAAAGCGCGCCAACGTGGTGAAAACGTACCTCAAGGAGAAGGGCATTCAGGAGGACAGGGTAATCACAAAAGGTTTTGGCGACGCTAAGCCGATAGCAAGCAACGATACGGAAGAAGGGCGAGCCAAAAATCGCAGGGTAGAGTTTATTGTGAAGTTTGAGCAGTAGCAATAATACGCAAAAAATACTCGTGAACGCGGGTATCGCTTGTAAGCTCAGGATGAAAAGCGGCGGCAAGGAGGTTGCCTTGCTGCGCAAAGAGTATCTTATCCTCAAGGCTAAGCAGCGTCGTAACGTCACCTCCGGCCTTTTCGATGTAGGGAGCGCGGATAAAAACGGTATGGAAAGGAGCGTCTCCCAGCGCAGGTATCGGCATGTCTGCTTCAAAGCTGGCCAGCTGACGGCCAAAGGCGTTTCGCTCCACGTGCGCGTCCATCAACCCTAAGCGGGGCTGGGCGCTGCCGTTGATGTACTTGGATAGAAGTATCAGCCCGGTACACGTTCCAAAAATCGGCAGCCCCGCGCGCCCAGCCTCGGCTATGGGTTCCAGCAACCCATAGCGCACCAAGAGCTTACCCACGGTGGTGCTTTCTCCACCCGGAAGTATCAGGCCGCTTATCCCGTGCAAATCATGAGGGTTAAGCACGTCAACTGTTTCTACCCCCAAGCAGCGTAGCAGGTTGCGGTGCTCCCGTACCGCTCCCTGCAAGGCTAAAATTCCAATCTTCATGCTCTTTACCACCCGCGGTCGGCAATTTTATCTTTATCTTCCATCTGGGCTACGCTTTGGCCTCGCATAGCCTCGCCTAAACCCTTGGACACCTCGGCCACCAGCTTGAAATCTTGGTAGTGCGCAACAGCCTCTACGATAGCTTTTGCGCGCTTAGCCGGGTTGTCCGATTTGAAGATGCCCGAGCCAACAAATACGCCGTCGCACCCCAACACCATCATCAGGGCGGCGTCGGCAGGCGTGGCGATGCCGCCGGCGGCGAAGTTTACCACCGGTAGCCGTCCCAGCTCTTTTACCTGCAGCGCCAGCTCGTAGGGAGCGCCCATCTCCTTGGCAATGGTCATCAGCTCCATTGGCGACGCGCTTACAACGCGCTGTATATCCTTGCTCACCTGGCGTATGTGGCGGACAGCTTCAACCACGTCGCCGGTGCCGGCTTCGCCCTTGGTGCGTATCATTGCCGCCCCTTCACCCACGCGGCGGAGCGCCTCGCCCAAGTTGCGAGCGCCGCAAACGAACGGGACTTTAAACTCCGACTTCAGGATGTGGTATACGTCGTCGGCGGGCGTTAGCACCTCGCTTTCGTCTATGAAATCTATCTCCAGCGCCTCCAGCACGCGCGCCTCCACGATGTGCCCAATGCGCGCCTTTGCCATCACAGGGATGGAAACGGCCTGCTGAATCCCGATAATCATTTCGGGGTCGGACATGCGCGCCACGCCGCCTTGCGCCCGAATATCCGAAGGTACGCGCTCCAGCGCCATTACTGCAACTGCGCCCGCATCCTCCGCTATTTTTGCCTGCTCTGGGGTAACAACATCCATAATAACCCCGCCCTTGAGCATCTCTGCGAGGCCTTTCTTAACGGCAAATGTTCCTGTTTCTTTTTTTACTTCCGGCATAACCTTTGTTTTTTTTATTTATGAGAGATTAAACATAGCTGGTTTTCCGGCGCTTATTTGCCGGAAAACATTTTGGGGTACAAAAATACAGAGAATAATTGAACGCGCAAATAAACAGGAAATTTTTTTTAATTGGATTCCACCGTTATTTGTGTGGAGGAATATCTAAATTACCGAAAAGGCAGGATTACAATTCTGAGGTTTTCAGTGTACCCGTTGGCGCAGACTTGCAGTCCGTGCCAAGCAGTAGTGTGAAACAGCACAAGCCCGCGCCAGCGAGCTGCGCCTCATTTTTTACCAACATTCTGTCTTTACGGTACAGAGCTGCTACTACTTGCCGACATCGAAGGTGAATGTTCCTGCCGCCAAATTTATAGCTTTTTCCCCCTTGTCGAATCGGGAAGGTAAAGGGTAGCTGTTGCGTTTGGCGGTATGTTAACGCTGTATTTTACGGCGCTATTTTTGCGCGTCCATTTTGAAACGATACATAGTATAATAATTAAAGATTATACATCTTGTAAGCCTGCCCGCGCACGACCACCTTACGCAAGGAAACAGTATTATCTTTGTACAGCAGCAGTATTCGGTAGTTTCCACGCCGTATGCGATAGCCGTTTTTCACGCCGCTTAACGGTTTACAGCCAACAATACCGGCAAGTTTATTTGCGGCATTGATATTGTCAATTAGGATTTTTAGCATGGCAGAGGCTGCTTCCGGAACAGCGGCAACGTCCTTGAAAAAATTTCTATGGTATATGATTTTCATGCTATTTCCAACCTAATTGTTTCAGCGCTGCTTGCGCATCTTCGTCTGACAGGTAATTATCCGGCTCTCCAAAAATTGGCCTACTTAATTACAACGTAGTACATCCCGACAACCTGCGGTTTTTCCTGTTGGCTTAGGATTCGTAATAAATAAATAAAAATCAGTACTGACCGACTTTGAAAAAAAATGAGAAAATTTGAATCTCTACTTGACAGCATCATTTTTTTGATTACTTTTACACTTCACAAAAATAGTAAGGATGTGATGTAAAAAGATGTGTGAGCTGCGTTAAAGGTAGCCGCACAGCTGCGCCTGCGCTTACGCTTTTGCTCGGTTCAATAATGCTTTCCAACGAACAATTGTTTTTCAGTTGAGCTGCAGGATGATAAATTTTGTGCATTGGCAGCTATTTGGTCGATGCCCCAAAAAGCAGGATTTTATCCAAGTAGCCGACTGTAATTCAATGAGATTACACACTAAAATTAAAATTCAAAATAGTTTCTAAAAAAATGAAATTCTTAATTTTAATTTCAGCATTAATTTGTTTTACTTCCTGTACAGGTAAGGAGAGCGAACGCCCCGATTATCCTATTCGGCAGGTAACGCTGGATAGGGTAGAATTGACCGACCATTTTTGGCTACCGAGAATCCAGACAGTACAGGAAAAAACTATCCGCTATGCGTTCGATAAATGCACCGCCGAAGGACGCTTGGAAAATTTCGTAGCTGCGGGAAACGTTATCCGCGGCGGCACGGGAAAAGTCCGCGGCGTGATGCCTTTCGACGACACCGACGTGTATAAAGCCATCGAAGGAGCAGCATATTCGCTCATCAATGCTCCTAATCCCTCCTTGGATACTTACCTTGATTCTATCATTGAGCTTATTGATTATGGGCAGGAAGCAGATGGCTACTTGACCACGTGGCGCACCATCAACCCGCAAAATCCGCCTGCCTCGTGGGTAAAATCCGGTGGCGGACGCTGGTTTGATTTAGGCGCGAGCCATGAGCTGTACAACAGCGGTCACTTGTTCGAAGCGGCTTCGGCGCACTACTTGGCTACCGGCAAGCGCAATTTTCTGAACATAGCGCTCAAAAACGCCGACTTGCTGGTAAAAGTGTTTGGCGATACCGCAAGCTACGAGGCGCCCGGACATCAAATTGCAGAAACAGGGCTGGTAAAGCTGTATCGTATTACCGGAAAAACAGCTTACCTGCAGCTGGCAAAAAAATTTCTTGACCAGCGCGGCGATAAGCGCCACCGGCAAATCCGTGGAGCGTATACCCAAGACCATTTGCCTGTAACCCAACAGGATGAGGCCGTAGGACATGCAGTGCGGGCAACGTATATGTACGCCGGCATGACCGATATTGCCGCTTTATATGGCGACAGCCTTTACTCCAAAGCTGTACATAAGCTTTGGGATAACATGGTTGGCAAAAAAATGTACATCACCGGTGGCTTGGGGGCGCGGCACGCAGGCGAATCGTTCGGCGACAGCTACGAGCTGCCTAATCTAACTGCTTACAGCGAGACTTGCGCCGCCATCGGAGGAGTGTACTGGGCAGAACGAATGTTTCGGCTTACGGGCAAAGCAGGCTACTTCGATATTCTTGAACGAATGCTGTACAACGGCGTGATTGCCGGAATATCGCTCAGCGGCACGGAATTTTTCTATCCTAACCCCTTGGAATCCGATGGCAAATATGCATTCAATCACGGCGCTTCGTGTACACGGGCAGCGTGGTTTGACTGCTCATGCTGCCCAACCAACTTGATTCGCTTTATTCCGTATATTCCGAGCTTGATTTATGCTACACAAAAGGATACGGTATATGTCAACTTGTTTATGTCGAACAAATCGGAAATTCTTGTCGGAGGCAAAACGGTTTGGATTGAGCAGCAGACGGAATACCCTTGGAGCGGGAAAGTCGTGCTGCGCGTAAAAGCAAGTAAGCCGCTTACGTTCACGCTGAAAATCCGCATCCCGTCGTGGGCGCAGAGCAGAACGGCTTCGTGCGGATTGTATGCATATACGAACAACGCGGAAAATCAACCCTCGCCAGCGCCAAACACAGCCGACGGCTACTATACCCTTACGCGCCGCTGTACATCAGCAGGCGATAGCCTTGTGCTGAGCTTCCCGATGCAGGCGCGAACGGTCGAAGCCAACGCCAACGTGAAAGATAATGCGGGAAAATATGCCGTAGAATACGGGCCGCTGGTGTACTGCATGGAGGAGGTGGATAATCCGCAAGCATTTGACAGGCACGGTAAGCCAACGTCGTTTTCGGTAGGATGGAATCCTGATTTGCTTGGCGGCATAAGCGTCATTCGCGAGCAAACCGATGCAGGTGAAAATATACTCATCCCGTACTACGCGTGGTCAAACCGCGGCGTCGGAAAAATGAACGTATGGAGGTATACAGGAAAATGATGAAACGTGGTATGAAAAAAATCGTATGTAATACAGGCGTCGCTGCCATCGCGGCATTTCTTCTCGCCAGCGTCTCCCACGCCGCTCACGGGCAAGCGGACTTTACGCGCTGGTCGCCAACGCCCCCTATGGGCTGGAATAGCTGGGATTGCTACGGCCCTACGGTGAGGGAGCACGAGGTGAAAGCCAACGCCGACTACATGGCCGAACACCTGAAGCAATACGGGTGGGAGTACATCGTAGTGGACATTCGCTGGTTTGTTGAGAATGACAAGCCCGGCGGCTACAACCAGACCAACCCTCGCTACGTGATGGACGAGTACGGGCGCTACACTCCCGCTGTCAACCGCTTTCCCTCTGCCGCCAATGGTAAGGGATTCAGGCCGCTCGCCGACTACATTCATGCCAAAGGGCTGAAGTTCGGTATCCACATCATGCGCGGTATTCCGCGGGAGGCTGTTACCCGTAAGCTACCCGTGAAGGGCACGCGCTTTACCGCCAACCAGCTCTACTCCTCCGAGCTGCTCTGCACGTGGCTCGCCGACAACTACACCGTAGCTGACGTTTCCGGCGGACAAGAGTACTACGACTCCCTCATCGAGCTGTACGCCTCGTGGGGTGTTGATTTTTTGAAGGTCGACGATATCTCTCGTCCCTACCACACCCGTGAAATTGAAATGATTCGCAAGGCCATTGACAAGAGCGGAAGGCACATTGTCCTGAGCCTTTCGCCCGGCGCAACGCCTGTCACTGCGGCTGAACACGTTAGCGCACATGCGAACATGTGGCGCATGGTGGACGACCTCTGGGATGTTTGGGCAGATGTAGTCAGCTTGATGCGCGTGGCGCGCGGCTGGTTTCCAAGCGTTAGCCCCACATGGCCGGACTGCGATATGATACCGCTGGGGCGGCTTGCCATCCGCGGCGAGCGCGGGGAGGATCGCCCCAGCCGCCTCTCCCCCAACGAGCAGCGCGTGCTGATGACTTTTTTCTCCATCTTTCGCTCTCCGCTGATGTTTGGCGGAGATCTTCCCAGCCTCGACGAATTTACGCTATCGCTGCTCACCAACAATGCGGTTCTGGAGATGCACCGCGAGGGGCGCGAGCCGCGCCTAATCTTCTGGCAGAACGAAAAGGTAGCTATCGCTGCGCGCCGCGACCACTCAAGCGAGCGCTATGTTGCCCTGTTCAACCTCTCGGACGAGGAGGCGACAGCCTCTGTACGCCTATCTGATATCGGTATTGACGGCGACGGCGAATATCTCGACATGTGGACAGGCGAGCTAAAAGGGCGAGCGCAGGAAGCTATCTCCGCACAGCTACCCCCACATGCTGCCGTGCTATACTCTGTGAAACCCTTAAAATAACCATAACCCTTAACAACATAACATGCAACGTCATTACTACCATTTCATTCCTCTGCTATTGCTACTTCCCGGCTTGCCGGCGGTTGCGCAGGACGACGCAAGGCTGCCGTCCGACGTGATTGCCATCATTGAGAAAGTCAACGATCAATGGCAGCGTACACACCCCGATCATGGTAACGCTTTTTGGCATACGGCTGCTTATC
This sequence comes from Prevotellaceae bacterium, assembly GCA_031268055.1. GTDB lineage: Bacteria > Bacteroidota > Bacteroidia > Bacteroidales > UBA932 > JAITMY01. The sequence continues at coordinate 9,177 of JAIRXY010000145.1, forward strand.
ATACCGGAAACATGGAAGCCTATTTTGCAACAGGAAAGGAAAAATACCGAAGCTACTCCGAAGCATGGGCGGAAAAAAACGAATGGAAAGGCGCTCCGTCGAGCGATAAATCTCAATGGAAGTATACCTACGGCGAGACCGACGATTTTGTGCTCTTTGGCGATTGGCAGATTTGCTTCCAAACCTACGCAGACTTGTACATGCAGCAACCAAACGAACAAAAAATTGCCCGCGCACGGGAAGTCATGGAGTACCAAATGTCCACCCCCAACAACGATTACTGGTGGTGGGCTGACGGGCTTTACATGGTGATGCCGGTGATGACCAAGCTGCATAAAGCAACAGGAAGCGACTTGTACCTGCAAAAGTTGCATGAATATTTTTCGTATGCAAAGAATTTGATGTACGATTCCGAATCGGGATTATTTTATCGGGACGCCAAGTATATTTACCCCAAGCATAAAACCAAGCAGGGCTCAAAGGATTTTTGGGCGCGCGGTAACGGCTGGGTATTTGCTGCGCTGGCAAAAGTATTGAGCGATTTGCCCCAGAACGATGCCCATAGAGCAGAATACATTCAAGTTTTTCAATTCATGGCAAAGGCGCTGAAAAATGCCCAACAACCTGAAGGATACTGGACGCGAAGTATTTTGGAGGCCACTCAAGCCCCCGGATACGAAACCAGCGGCACAGCCTTTTTTACTTACGGTTTTCTATGGGGAATCAATCATGGTTTGCTGGAGAGAAGCGAGTATGAAACTGTTACGGAAAAAGCTTGGGCTTACCTGACAAAGATAGCCTTGCAGCCGGATGGACAAATAGGCTACATTCAACCCATTGGCGAAAGAGCCGATCAACACACGGTAAGCGCCGCAACTACGGCTGATTTTGGGGTTGGCGCATTTTTATTAGCCGCTTCGGAAATGCTTCGCTTTATGAAAGAATCGCAAGCACAGGCGAACATAAAGGCAAGCGGTCGCTGAAATGGCACAACCAATTGGATTTGAGCGTTTTTGACGATTGCTCGAATGTGAGCAGCCAGCAAGCGGAGGCCAACCGTACACATTAGCGTGCATAAGGCGGCGAAGAAAATTATTAACATTTTTCAAAGGAAATGAATACAATTAAGCTCCTATTTACAAGCCTATTATCCATTAGCTCGATGCTGGGTTGGGCGCAGGCAACGCTGCCCGAAAGAGAGTTTTCTGCTTATCTTTTTGCCTATTTCGAAGGCTCAAGTACGCGGGACAAGCAGGAGCAGCTGCGCTTTGCCGTCAGCGCAGATGCTGTAAAGTGGTCGGCTTTGAATGGAAATAATCCGGTGGTAGCCTCCGATAAGATTTCACAAACCGGCGGCATTAGAGACCCGCACATGCTGCGTGGCGAGAAAGGTGAATTTCTGCTTGTAGCTACCGATATGTTTACCGTGAAGAATGGTTGGGACAGCAACCCCGGCATTGTTATGCTGCGCTCCGATGACTTGATAAATTGGCAACATTCCATTATTGACTTGGCAAAGCGTTACCCGAAAAAATTCGGAAATGTGAAGTGGGTGTGGGCTCCCCAAGTGCTTTACGATTCCAAAGCCCAAAAATATCTCGTTTACTTCACAATTCGATTTCACAACGATACAAAGCTTGATTTTTATGCAGCGTACGCCAACAAGGATTTTACAGGATTCGAAAATGAGCCACGCCTGTTTTTCAGCGCCTTTGCCATGAATTGAAACACTTGAATGTATTCTGCTCTATGGGCATCGTTCTGGGGCAAATCGCTCAATACTTTTGCCAGCGCAGCAAATACCCAGCCGTTACCGCGCGCCCAAAAATCCTTTGAGCCCTGCTTGG
>JAIRXY010000150.1 GCA_031268055.1 Prevotellaceae bacterium
TTCACTATGAGCCGCTATTTTTTGAAATCAACGTTGAATATTGAATCATCCTTGTTCAATAAAGAAGGGGCTAAAAAATAATGTTTTTGTGGAGATATGGCAATGCCCAATGTTATCAAGCTAAGATTTTGTTCACAGATTGCACAGATTTGCGCAGATTTGCGCAGATTTTGTCCGCACATTCGCGCTGGTTGACAACCCGTTCCGGATTAGCAATATAGTCAGATTGTTACTTGGTTATGCAATGTTTTAATTTTTATTGGAGAATAGCGATTCAAAATTCAAAATTCAAAATTTCTTCCGTTTTTGTGTAAAATGATTAACTTTGCACCGACCAAGCTTTGAGCTATGGAGTTTTGATTTTTTTGAATCAGCTAAAAAAAAATATATGCCACAGATAACAGTAAGCTTGCATGGCGTTGACATTTCCAACGCGCTGCCGCTGGTGTACATCGGCGGTCCCTGTATTATTGAGAGCGAGGAGGGGTACTTGGCGACTGCACGCGCGCTGAAAAAAATAGCAGACGAGCATGGGCAGAAGTTCATCCTCAAAGCGTCGTTCGATAAGGCCAACCGCAGCGCGGTAGACGCCTTTCGCGGGCCGGGGTTGGAGGATGGCCTGCACATTCTTGCCGCCGCCAAGGCGGAGCTGCAAATACCCGTGCTGGTAGACGTGCACGAGCCTTGGCAGGCCGCCCGCTGCGCCGCCGTAGCCGATGTGCTGCAAATACCCGCTTTCCTGTGCCGGCAGACAGACTTGGTGCTGGCCTGCGCCGAAACGGGCAAAGCCGTAAACGTAAAAAAAGGGCAGTTCCTTGCGCCGCAAAGCATGGAGAATATCATTCGGAAAATAGAATCTACCGGCAACCGCAGCATACTGCTCACCGAGCGCGGCAGCAGCTTTGGCTACGGCGATTTGGTGGTGGACATGCGCTCGCTGCACATCATGAAGCAGCTGGGATACCCCGTAATTTTCGACGCTACGCACTCGGTGCAAAAGCCGGGCGCGCTGGGCAACGCCACCGGAGGCGACCGCACTTTGGCTCCCGTGTTGGCGCGCGCCGCTGTTGCCGTAGGGGTGGCCGGCATATTCTTTGAGGCGCACCCACAGCCCGAAAAAGCCCTCTCCGACGGGGCAAACTCCCTCACGTACACCGGAGCGGCTGAGCTGATGCAGCAGACAGCGCAGATTGATAAAACGCAAAAGTAAACCTCAAATTCCTTGCTTGGCGTACTTGCGCGGGGGCTAAAAATTGTAATTTGTAATTCATTACTTGTAAATTCACAGCATATAATACTATGGTAGATGGAAGCGTAAACGTAGATGCTTTGGAGGTGAAAAATATTGCGCTTGGCGCGATACGCACCGAAGTACAGTCGCTGGCGGCGTGCGAGGCCGCAATAAACGAATCCTTTGTGCAGGCCGTTGAGGTAATTGCTCAGTGCAAGGGGCGCGTGGTAGTAGTAGGCATTGGCAAGAGCGGCATTATTGGGCGCAAGATTGCGGCAACGCTGGCCTCAACGGGAACGCCGGCAATGTTTGTGCACGCTACGGAAGCCCTGCACGGCGATTTGGGAATGGTAACCGCGAACGACCTTGTCTTTGCGCTATCGTACTCAGGCCACAGCGAGGAGCTGAACAAAATTCTGCCCATGCTGCGGCAGCGCGGCATTACCATTATCGGCATGAGCGGCAACGCGCAATCGGAGCTGGCGCAGAAATCCGGCGTGCACATCACGCTGCCGCAAATGCGCGAGGCCTGCCCCTACAACCTCGCCCCCACGTCGAGCACCACCGCCATGCTTGGCGTGGGCGACGCGCTGGCCATCTGCCTGATGAAAATCAAAAAATTTGAGCAGAAAGACTTCGCGCAGTTCCACCCCGGAGGAATGCTGGGAAAGCTGCTCACCTGCAGCGTTGTTGACATCATGCAGAGCGGCGACCGTAACCCCGTTGTGGCCGTCGGCGCTACGGTGAAGGACGCGCTGCTGGTTATGACCAAAACCAAAAGCGGCGCTACCTCTGTGATCAACAGCGACGGCACGCTGGCGGGCTTTTTCACCGACGGAGATCTGCGCCGCAACCTGCAAAAAGACGACGCCCTGCTCCAAAAGTGCGTTGCCGACGTAATGACAAAGCGCCCCGTTGCGCTGACCGATAGCATGAAGGCGGTTGAGGCGGCAGAAATCATCAGCCGGCAGAACATAGACAACGCCCCGGTGGTCGACGCAAGCGGAAAGGTGGTAGGCATTGTGGACGAAGGCAACCTGATACCGTTTATCACCACGTAAGCTTGCTGCACGGTGAGCGCCACCCGCTTCCCTGCCGCCATGCTTTATCCGGAGGGGAGCTGGGCCGCAACTCCGGAACGGCGCAACTCGGCTGAAAATCACGATATTCGAAAATCTTACATCTTAATTCGTAATTCCTAATTCGCAATTCGTAATTTAATATTGTGTTTGTTAACAAACATAATGCCAATATATGATTTTTTGGCTTAGTATTTTTGTACCTTTGCTGCCCCTCTGTAAAACAGCGGGAGATAGCTAAACATAATGTCTAACCCCTAAAAATCATTTGAATGATGAACGAAAAGCAAGACGACGCACAAGATTTGGACCAACCCATTGTGGCCGTCGAGAAAGAATCTGCGCAAGATTTCTTAGACGAAGTTGTTGAACTTCACACCAACGTCAAAAGTACCAACGCCTCAGCCGACATTGACACCTTTGACTGGGACGCTTTTGAAAGCGAAAAAGACCTGTACGATGTTGACAAAACAACCATTACTGAAAAGTATGCAGACACGCTCTCAAAAGTAGGCGCCGGTGAAATTGTAGAAGGCACCGTAATCTCGCTCAACAAGCGCGAAGTAGTAGTAAACATTGGCTACAAAAGCGAAGGCGTTATCAACATCAGCGAGTTCCGCTACAACACGGAGCTCAAGGAGGGCGATAAGGTCGAAGTTTACGTAGAAAACACGGAAGATAAAAAAGGGCAGCTGCTGCTCTCCCACAAGCAGGCGAGGTCGCTACGCTCGTGGGATAGGGTCAACGAAGCGCTGAGCAACGACGAAATCATTAAAGGCTTTATCAAGTGCCGCACCAAAGGCGGAATGATTGTCGACATATTCGGTATCGAGGCGTTCCTGCCCGGGTCGCAAATTGACGTGAAGCCTATCCGCGACTACGATATTTTTGTGGGCAAAAATATGGAGTTCAAAGTTGTAAAAATCAACCCCGAATTTCACAACGTTGTGGTGTCGCACAAGGTGCTCATCGAGGCCGAAATTGAGGCGCAAAAGAAAGAAATCATTGCCAAGCTCGAGAAAGGACAAGTGCTCGAAGGTACGGTTAAGAACATCACCTCCTACGGCGTGTTCATCGACCTTGGCGGCGTAGACGGGCTTATCCACATCACCGACCTGAGTTGGGGGCGCGTGGCGCACCCCGACGAAATCGTAACCTTAGACCAAAAGCTCAACGTGGTGATTCTGGACTTCGACGACGCAAAGAAGCGCATAGCGCTTGGCCTCAAGCAGCTCTCGCCCCACCCGTGGGAGTCGCTCAACCCAGAGCTCAAGATTGGCGACAAAATCACCGGAAGGGTAGTCGTAATGGCCGACTATGGCGCTTTTATTGAGATTGCACCGGGAGTAGAAGGCTTGATTCACGTTTCGGAAATGTCGTGGTCGCAGCACCTGCGAAGCGCGCAAGATTTCCTGAAGGTGGGCGACGTGGTAGAGGCCGTTATCCTTACGCTGGATAAGGAAGACCGCAAAATGTCGCTGGGCATCAAGCAGCTCAAACCCGACCCGTGGGAAAACTTTGAGGAGAAATACCCTGTTGGCTCACACCACAAGTCCAAAGTGCGCAACTTTACCAACTTTGGCGTGTTTGTTGAGATAGAAGAAGGCGTGGACGGCTTAGTGCACATCAGCGACCTGAGCTGGACTAAAAAAATCAAGCACCCCAACGAGTTTACCCAAATTGGCGCAGAGCTTGAGGTAGTAGTGCTTGAGGTGGATAAGGAAAACCGCCGCCTGAGCCTTGGCCACAAGCAGGTAGAAGAAAATCCTTGGGATGTGTTTGAAACGATATTTACCGTTGACAGCATACACGAAGGCACCGTTACCGAAACGATGGAGAAGGGCGCGCTCGTGGCTTTGCCGTACGGCGTTGAAGGTTTTGTAACGCCCAAGCACCTTGTTAAGCAGGATGGCGCCTCCGCTAAGATTGACGACAAGCTGCCGTTCAAGGTAATTGAGTTCAACAAAAACTCCAAGCGCATCATTCTTTCGCACAGCCGCACCTACGAGGACGCCAAGCGAGAGGGTAGCGAGGCAACCCGCAAGGAGGAGGCCGAAAGCACCCAAAAAGCCATAAAGAAAGTAAAGGCTTCGCTAGAAAAAACCACCCTGGGTGACATCTCCGGCTTGGCTGCCTTGAAAACCGAAATGGAAAGTAGCGAAAAGAGGAAAGAGGCGCTGAAAGAAACGCCTGCACCGGAATCGGTAGCTGCCCCTGCACCCGAGCAGGTTGACGAGCCAACGCCGGCGCCGATAGACATCCCTGCACCCGAGCAGACCGATGAGCCAGCGCCGGAACCAACACCGGAGCCGATAGCTGCCCCTGCACCCGAGCAGACTGATGAACCAGCGCCGGAGCCAACACCTGAGCCAGCATCGGAAACAAAAGCAGAGGAATAGCAAAGCCTAACCTTTGCCCGAAACGCAAAAAATTCCCCGCCGCGATACCAAGCGTACCAAGGCAGGGAATTTTTTTTGTGCCTCGCCCCCAAAATGACGGTACTCCTGCAACCCTCAGAAGCAGCATCCACGCCAACATGCCCACGTCCCTCTACGGCGCGCATGGACGCAACCTCGGAGGCATGTCCGGTAGCGCCAAATTACACCTCTGCAACCCATTCATTTTCAGTCTGATGCTAAATTTTTGTCCTGACAGTAAATAAAAACGACTTTTATTCGTTATAATAATATGAAGTGGGAGCATTTCCATTGCCATTTTTTTGTTAACAATAAAAATAAGGATTATGAATTTTAGAGTATTACGGTATGTTGCTTTGTGCGTATGCGTGCTGACGTTGGGCTCGACGGTTGCTCAGGCTCAGCTTTTGTCTCCATTTACGGTGTTGAGCAATAATGCGGATGTACAAAATAGGAAGCTATACGTTGAAATTATGTACGAAAAACCAGCGTGCGGCGACTATCAGGCGCAATTTCGTATGGTAAATAACAAGGGGTTGGACACGGTAGTGCCGGTGGACAGCTTTCTGAATAACCCTCATACATACCAGCTATCAAGCGATGGTAAGCGGCTCATGCGCCCGCAGGCAGGCGGATACCGGATGCGCTTTGCCCTCCCTGCCGGCTCGGTTGCCGCCGACAGCTTGCGCATTTGCGTGGACGCCTATAAAATGTCGTACCGCTGCGTGGGCTGCGCTGCCGGTGGCTCCGACGCTATATTTGGGCCAACCGACATTGACATCTTCTGCCCCTACAACAATGCAACCAACAACGACCTGCTTGCCTGCTACCGGCGCGATAGCCGCGAGGGTAACTGGGAGGCATGGATTACCGACCCGCGCGACTGCCAGCCCTACCGTATTATTCTCATGCCCGACGGCAAGTGGTGGTTTGCCCGCAACCTGAGCTACACCAAAAATTTGATTAACTCCGGAGATGCAAATAAAGGATTGAGAGGAGCAGACGCTTCGTCGGACAATAATTTGCTGGGCAACTACTGGTGCCCGGGCGGTAAAACCATTGCCGACGGCAAGCCCCAGACAAACAAGCATGACGAAAGCATCACCCCTAACGATAAGCTAACTACCGGCGGACTTGCAGCCTGCAATGTTTACGGGGCGCTCTACACGTGGAATACCGCCATAAGCCTCGACGGGCGCGGCATGAAGCATACCCCTACCAAGGTTGGCCTGACGAGCGCCACGCAGGGTATTTGCCCTGAGGGGTGGCTGCTCCCAAGCGACTTCGATTGGGGAGTGATGCTCAACGCCGTGGAGGGATGTCCCAACCCTACCATGCAGACGCTGCCAGCGCCCTGCAACCACCTTACCAACGATAACTCCTCCAATAGCTGGCTTGGCGATAATGCAGCCCCATCCCTCAAGAGCACGCTCAGCGCTCCGCCGCACAGCCAGCTTGTGGATACTACCGCCGCTACGCTTACCAACGCTGCATGGCCGTGGCGCCGCGCCGACTATCAGGGCAAAATATCGGCCTCGGCAAGCTTGGGCAACGACAAGTATGGCTTTGGACTTCTGCCCGCAGGCTTCCGCCACCCTAACCCCTCAACGGGCTTCCGCAATCTTGGCAATGCTGCCTACCTGTGGTCGTCCACGCAGAGCAACGATGCCAACAGGTCGATAGTTAGAGGATTCGACTACCAGCATACCACCGCCTCACGCATTACAACCAATAATGCATCGTACAATTGGGCGGGGCTTAGCATTCGCTGTATAAAGCAGGCGCTGCCTTCTATAGCAGGCATTGTTGCCTCCGAAACCACCTCTTACCTGAACACCGAGATGCCGGTAAGCTTTGGCCGCCAAGAAGGTACGTGGACCTACACGTGGGGCGTGTCGAGCAGCACAATTACCAACATAGCGACCAAAGTTACCTTTGCCGCTAACGGAACAAGCGCTACGCACAGCGCTACGGCCAAGCTGGCGCTTGAGCCAACGGATGTTAACAAGTCCTTCACGCTAAAGCTTGTGGTAAATAACGGCTCTATTTCCAAAACCTTGACTAAAGAGATTACGGTAGTTCCGATCTCCCTGACGATTAGCGTTAACTCCAACTCTGTGGGTGGACTCCTTACCGCTACGGCGATTACGCAAGGCAGCGGAAAGTACCTCTACGCATGGGGAGACGGAAATCAGAATTTCACTACGGATAACACCAACAGCCAGAACATCTTGACAGCAAGTGGTACCAAGGCGCAAACCAAGACGTGGTATCTGAAGGTGAAGGATACCAAGACCGGCGTAGAGAGCAGCCAGATATCCAAGACCTACACTTTCCCCGACATTCCTGCCGGCACTACTTTTTGTAACTCCTGCGCAAGCAACGGAAAGCAAAACGTAGATGCATGGCTAACGCCAACAATAAGAGATACGGGATACCTGACAACCGAATCTGCATACGGTCTTGCCAACGCTACCGACATAAACAACGGAAGGCTGAACTGCCAGCGCTTGCATGCGTCAGGATATGCAGGCCTGGGGCTGTACGGATGCTTGAGAAAAGGGTCGGGATGGTACATACCCGCAGCCGAGGAGTATTGCAGGATAAAGGCTGCCAACCTGCACTCCGCTGCTGTTGCCGACGTAAGTGGTACATGGATTTCTACCATACAGACGGCAACCAAAAACGCTATGGGGATAACCTGCTGGAGGAGCGGCGAGCCGTCCGGTAACGGGCCGGGAATTGCTATCTGGAGGGACTATTTGCTTGACGACTTTGGCCCTACAAATGCCGGTACCCGCCACGTCGTCTGCATTTGGCGGCCGGAGGATTAGCGCAGGGCGCAGCTGCGCTTCGTTCCGGATGAGGAAGCCTCTTTGCTTTTTGACTTAAGAAAGCCCGGGTTTACGCCCGGGTTTTCTGTTGCTATCGCACGGCAAGAGCCGACAGGTGTTTCTTTTTCTCGGATTTTTATTGTACATTTGCCCAATCACCATTTAAAAAGTTGAAACGCTATGAGCATAAAAGGAACAAAAACCGAACAAAACCTGCTGAAAGCCTTTGCCGGAGAATCGCAAGCGAGAAACCGCTACATCTTTTTTAGCAAAGTGGCAAAAAAAGAAGGCTACGAGCAAATCTCTGCTATCTTTGCCGAGACAGCGGCCAACGAAGAAGAACACGGCAAGCTATTTTTCAAGTATCTGGAAGGCGGCCCCGTTGAAATTACCGCAACCTACCCTGCCGGCGTTATCGGCGCTACGCCGCAAAACCTGCTGGCTGCCGCCAACGGCGAGCTGGAGGAGTGGGACGAGCTGTACCCTGAGTTTGCCAAGGTAGCCGAAACGGAAGGATTCGCTGCCATTGCAGAAACGTTCAGGCGGATTGCGGAGGTCGAAAAGCACCACGAGGAGCGCTACCGCAAGCTGCTTAGCAACATTGAGCGCGGCGAGGTATTCCAAAAAGGCGAAACCACCCTGTGGAAATGCCGCAACTGTGGCCATATTCACGAGGGCGCTTCAGCGCCCGACAGCTGCCCTGCCTGCAAGCACCCAAAGGCTTACTTTGAGCTGCTGGCTGATAACTTTTAGGCAAAATTATTTTATAAAAAACATCCCCCGGTACTGCACTGTCCCTGCCGGGGTTTTATGCTATGCTATGCTATGCGAAACACAATAGCCATCGCTATCCTGCTTACGCTTTTACCGGCAGGAGCACACGCCATACCTGTCACCGACAAGTACTTTAACGAGGTGACGCTTGCCGTTGATACCAACCTGTACACGCTAAGCCAAAACACCATTCTGCACCGGCGCAAGCACCAGCTCTACTTTGAGTACACCAACCGATACGCGGTGTGCGAGTTGCGATTTTACCCAAAGGAAGGCAGCAACATTCAGCGCTTGTCGCTGGTGGAGTCTGCCGGGTATAAAGCGCTTGACACGCTCGTTTTTATCGAAAATGAGGCCTGCTACCGTGCGCGCCTCCGCTTTGCCGACTTGTTCGGCAACGACCATCTCTCCGTTCTGGTCAACGTCACAACGCTACCGCAGGGCGAAAACGCTCTGCCGCATACCGCAGTGTGGGAGCTGGCGCTGCTTCCTTACACGCAGACGTGGGTGAAGTTTTTTCCAACAAGCGACATCCTTTTTGTGGGCGAAGAAAAAGCTTTCGACTTGGAAACAAATAACGTGGACAACGTAAAGCCATCGAACGATTGGCAGAGTAGCGACGGGATAGACTACCGCATAGCGTTGCGCGACAGCAGGCTGACGCTGATTTTGCTGCCGCGCGAGCTGGGCGTGAAAAACCTCAACATCACGCTGGAGGCGATTGCTCCTTTTCTCAACGCCGACAAGCAGCTGAGCAACGCTGTTACGCTGCAATCGCAGCCGCTCACCATCAAGGCAAGCCGGCTTGTCTTCCTGAACATGGACAAAAAAGAGGTGACCTACGACGACGAGGCGCGAT
>JAIRXY010000285.1 GCA_031268055.1 Prevotellaceae bacterium
GGAGCCGGTGTTGCCCAGCTCGCTGATGTTCGTTAGCGACTTTTCTTCGGGGATACCCAGCTGCTTAATCACGTGGCTCACAATGCGCATGTTGGCCTGATGCGCAATGAAGTACGTAAGGTCGGAGATGGAGTAACCGTTTTGGCTCGTAATTTTCTCCGCGCAGCCGGCAATGTAGGTGCAAGCCTGCGTAAATACGTCCTTTCCGTTGTGCATTTGTATGCCCTCCTTTTTTGGGTCGAGGTAAACGCCGTCCCTCCCCTTGCCAATGTGACCCAGCCCGTGCGTAACAACGTCTACCACGCAAGGCTCGCTGCTGCTCATGCGCTCTTTGGAGAAGAAAAAGGCGGTAGCGGCGTCGCCCCACAGGTGTCCTGCCTTGGGGTCTTGCGGGTTGTAGTAGCTCGTGTTGCGGTCGGCGGAGAGGAGCAGCGCTTTTGAGGCTTTTCCGCCGGCAAAAAACAGCTGAATGATTTCCATAGCATTCATGGCCGACGAGCAGGCCGACGAAATGAAAAACGCCTTGGCCTTTGCCAGCTGAAATTCACGCTGCACAATGTGCGCCGTAGTTGCTACCGTATCCGAGGGCGAGTAGGAGGCAAACACTATCAGGTCAACATCGGAAATATCGTACGGAAGCTGCGGGATGCTTTTTTTTACCGCCTCAATGCACATGTAGTCGATAGTCTCTTGCTCGGTTGCCCATGCACGGGTTTTAATGCCTGTTCGCTGAAAAATCCATTCATCGGTAAGTCCGTTCACCGCCAAAAAGTAATCGTTTGGCACTCTTTTTTCCGGAATGTAGTAACCTGTTGCGTTTATAAACATGATGGTTATGTAGCTTATAGTATGAATTTTATATCACATTTGCTGTGATATGCCGTTGCCGTTTTTAAGCCCCCAGCGGCAACCGCTATTGATGCCGTTTGAAAATGGACGCCTCCAAAAAGCAGCTACAAAGATATAGCGAAAACTTAAAATACAAAATAGTTTTGTGCAGGGCAAAGAAAAAATGTCGAATAATCTCCCCTTTATTTCCATCGGCAGAGCAAGCTACCCTCCACCTTTGATTTAAGCATTACCGCTGTTACAGAGCGCTCTATGCACATTTTTTGCCAACAGGGTGTATAGTTCCACCAACTTGTGCTATATTTGCGGAGCATTAGCCACGCAAGTGGTGTTGCCGTATTGTTGAATTTAAGAATCATTACTATGACAGCAGAAGAAAAAGTATTGGAAGCCATGCGTAAGGCTGGCGAGCCGCTGAACGCCGGAAAAATTGCTACGCTGGCCGGCATTGACAAGAAAGACGTAGAAAAAGCCATGAGCCGCCTGAAAGCCGATGGCAGCATCGTGTCGCCCAAGCGTTGCTTTTGGGAGCCGGCAAAGTAAGACGGTGGCGGCGCAAGCGAGCGCTGCCTTCACCCTAAAATATTTTAAGAGCTGTACCCCACGCGAGCCGGCGCTGTGCGCTATCCGCAAAGGCGCCGGTTACTTTTCCTGACGGAGAACGTGTACGTGCCTTTACTGCACAAAGTCCGCTCGCGCACGGTGCAGCTTTAACTTGAACTCAACGAAACTTGAAAAGCTTGAAGCTTCTTCTTTCCACAGCCTACTTTGCGCCAGTGCAATATTTTTGCGCAATGGCAGCTTGCAGGCAAGCATTTATTGAGGCGCACGAGCATTACCTCAAGCAAACCTACCGAACGCGCTGCGAAATACTTGGAGCCAACGGCATGCTCCCGCTCTCGGTGCCGGTAGAAAAGGTGCATGGCAAAAAAATGCCCATCCGCGACGTACGCATTGACTATGCGCTTCCGTGGCAGCGTACGCACTGGCGGTCGCTCGTATCGGCGTACAGCTCCTCGCCCTTTTTTGTGCACTACGCCGACGAAGTAGCGCCTTTCTTCAGGCAGCGCGAAACTTTCTTATTTGACCTTAACATGAAAATAACCCTGCTGATGTGCGATTTAGCAGGAATCCGAGCAGAAATACAGCTGACAGACGCTTACCGGCAAGCCGAAAGCGATACGCTTGACCTCCGCCACGCCATTAGCCCCAAAAGCGCCTCTCGGCAGCACGGCGGCAGCGCGCTTACAGCAACAAAATATTATCAGGTATTTTCTCAAAAATTCGGCTTTGTCCCCAACCTCAGCATTCTTGATTTGCTATTCAACGAGGGGCCGGAAGCGCTGACGGTAGTGAAGAATACAATTCAAAGCGGCGCAAGTGCAAAGTAACTTGCGCCGCTTTGCAGCAGACTTTCTCGTACAGCAAAAAGCATGTTTTGCTGCAAGAGAAAACTTTTAACGGCGCGTGAGGAAGTTTCTTAGAATCGTAATCCCAGCGTTAGCATGAGGTTACTTTGGCGAACATCGTACGCAATTTCGCTTGACGACACGTCAAGCGACTTGTACAAGTAGCTTTTGTCCTTTTGCATAAAAAGCGAGTAGGCAAAATCGACAAAAAATATGCTTGCCCGATAGCCAACGCCCAAAGAGTAAAAATTTCCGGCGCCATTTTTGCCAACGTCGCTCTTGTATGGATTGCCGTACGTTGCAAATCCGGCGCGCACAGCAACGTTATCATAGCTAAGCTCGCCGCCAAAGCGAAGGTTAGCCACGCTACGGTAATAATCAGCTATGTCCTTATTTTCTTGGAAAAAATCATGCCCATCGCTGCCGTTCCGCATCTTCATTTTGGCGTAGTCCACATACTCATAGTCGGCGCTGACAATGCCGCGCCACTGTGAACTTTGGTCGCCAAAAGTGTAGGCAATACCGCAC
>JAIRXY010000293.1 GCA_031268055.1 Prevotellaceae bacterium
GGACGAAGTTATGCTGCATGCGGGTAGCTTTGTGCAGCGCAGAGAGGCGGCGCTGCCTAATGTCGACAAGCTAAGATTTTGTCCACAGATTTACGCAGGCTTTTGTCCGCTGGCGTGGAGTTGTCGTTTGTGGCATTTTATTGAGGAAAAAGAGGCGCACCTATTGAGATTGCTACAGCCACATTTTTCAACAAAAATATTTCGAAGTTCTGCCGCCAGCATGTGTACTTTGAGCCCTCCCTTTTTCGGTAATGTATCAAATTCGCTGAAAATTATTATCTATGCAGAAAAAACCTCATGAAACATTATCAACTAATAACTTGTCCTTTTTGCAATAATGATAACGTGGTTAAAAATGGACACAATCCTAATGGTGGGCATAGATGGCATTGTAACTGCTGTAAAAAAAGTTTTCAGTTGGCCTATACAACATTCAGCTGCAAAAGTAGCAAAATTTGCGAAATATGCAAGCATAAAAAAAGGCCCCACGTTGCTGTGAGGCTTGATTCTGCTTAATTTTATTGGGGGGTGGAAGATGGGGCTCGAACCCACGACCCTCAGAACCACAATCTGATGCTCTAACCAACTGAGCTACATCCACCATAGGTAAAACGAGGGTGCAAAGGTAAGTATTTTGAGATAAAAAACCAAATTTTTTTTTACCTTTGTGCTTCGTAAAAATACATCATTCATAAACTCACAAGTAATAATGAAGTAACTTTTGATTGTTACGGTGTTTAATTGAATGGCTGGCAGCATGCCAACCCACAAAAAAAAGAAAAAATGAGCAAATTTAGAGCATCTTCTTTTTTTGACAAGGATAAAAAAAGTTCGCCGGCGCTAATCACAAGCGGCTTCTTGTTAGCAGTTGGCGACAAGGCCTCTCTCAACGCTACAACGGCAGCGTGGGGAGCCATAGGTCACTTTTGGGAGCGCAACGTGATTTTTGCCTTTGTGAGTCCGCAGGCGCAGCGCCACATACTTCAGCTTCTTCGGCGCGAAAAGTTTTTTTCAGTCTCCTTCTTACCAGAGGAGCATAAGCGTATGCTCACCGTTTATGATGTCCTCACGGGGCGCGGCGCCGATAAGATAAAGAAGATAAACCCTACGCCCGTAAAATTGTCCAACGGTGTAATTACTTTTCTGCAAGCATCGAGGGTGGTGGTATGTAACACGCTACACACCGAAGACTTTATTGACCCTACTAACTTTATAGATGATGATGATTTTGCCGGCGTAAACATACCCAGCGATATTTACCGTAGAAAAGAGCTTTACCACATGTTTATAGGCGAATTTGTAGACCTGCTTGGAAAGTAGATGCAGCTCAATAAATCATTAAATACTCATTATTAATTAACTAATTTTCAGAATTATGTCTTTATTCAACTCATCAAGCCCAGCGCTTAACGATAAAGTATTTGAGGCCGCGCGTAGCGCCTCGCTGACCACAGACTCTGTAATGACGGTGCGCGGCGCCATTCACAAAACGCTGCTGCTGCTGCTGCTTGCCGTGCTTGGCGCTAGCTACACGTGGCAAATGTTTGCAAGCGCCGCTAACCCCACCGCTGCGGTAACGCCTTACATGGTTGGCGGGCTGGTTGGCGGGCTGGTGTTTTCGCTCATCGCCATTTTTCGTCCGCGCAGCTCTACCTGGGCAGCGCCCCTGTACGCTGTGTGCGAAGGCCTGTGCCTTGGCGCGCTGTCGGCCATGTTCGACGCGCAAACCAACGGCATTGTGCTGCAGGCGGTGGGGCTTTCGGTAGGCGTGCTGTTTTTGATGCTGGTGCTGTACCGCACGGGCGCCATCAAGGTAACCGACAAGCTGCGCGGCGGCATTATCATTGCCACCGGCGCTATTGCGCTCTTTTCCGTCGTCACGTGGATAGTGGGCATGTTTACCTCGGTAACGTTCATGTACGACGCCTCGCCGCTGAGCATTGGCATTAGCGTATTTGTGGTGATTATTGCAGCGCTCAACTTCCTGATGGATTTTGACTTTATTGACCGCGGAGCGCAAATGTCCCTGCCTAAGTACATGGAGTGGTACGGCGCATTTGGCCTTATGCTAACGCTGGTGTGGCTATACTTGGAAATGCTGAGGCTGCTCAGCAAGCTCAACAAAAGGTAGCGGGAGACGACCATCCCCTATTTTTTCACCGAAGAAATTCGGTTGCTTATCGAAAAATATCCTACTTTGGTAGAATTATCCTGCTGCGGTACACAATTTTTGCCGAACATTGAGGTTTATTTTATGAAGATAATAATCAAATAGAGAAGTAAAATGAATCACAGCGTAAATCTATTCATGCCGTTTTTGCTCATTGCTACGGTACTGCTACTGAATTTGTATGCCTACCAGTCGTTGCGCACGCTTTCTGCCCCCACATACCTGCGCGTAGCGTACTGGATAGTGATAAGCTTGAGCATTGTTGTGCCGATGGCCACGCTCCTGATTGTTTTCAAATCAGGCGAAATGACGAACGTAGGCGGGTGGGCGCTAAGCACGCTAATGATATTTTTTGCACCGGTGGTAGCAATGGTAGCGCTGCTGCTGCTGGAAGATGCGTACCGCTTGGTTATGCTGGCGGTACGCTACGGCCTGCACGCGTCGCCGATTGCTTTGCCTCGGGCAAAGTGGGTAGGCGTTGTGGCGTTAGCTGCGGGAGGCGTGGCGCTGATGGCCATGCTGCACGGCGTTATGTGGGGCAAGTACGATTACCGCGTAAAAGAGCAGGTGGTGTACTTCCGCGATTTGCCGCAAGCTTTTGACGGGTTTCGTATTTTGCAGCTCTCCGATTTTCATGCGGGTAGCTTCTCGTCGCCAAAGGATGTGCAGCGGGGTATTGATTTGGCTAACGCCCAGCACGCCGACCTGTTCATTTTTTCGGGCGATATGGTCAACAATTTTGCCGACGAGCTGCGCCCTTGGGCTTCGTACATTGCAAAGGTAAAAGCGCCGTATGGGCAACTTGCCGTGCTGGGCAACCACGACTATGGCGACTACTACAAGTGGAAAACCGCCGAGGCAAAGGCGGCCAACTTGCAATCGCTGGTTGAGCAGGAGCGCGCTATTGGGCTGCGGATGCTGCTGGACGAAAATGTAGCCATAGAGAAAGACGGGCAAAAGATAGTAGTGGCAGGCGTACAAAACATTGGCATGTACTCCCACTTTGTTGCATACGGCAACCTAAAGAAAGCGCTTGAGGGCGCAGATTCGGGCGCGTTCAAGATACTTGTTTCGCACGACCCGTCGCACTGGGACAAAGAGGTGAGCGACTACCCCGAAAAAATTCATCTCACCTTATCGGGTCACACGCACGGCTTTCAGTTTGGGGTAGAAACGCCGCTGTTCAAGTGGAGCCCCGTGCAGTGGATTTATCCGCACTGGGCAGGCTTGTACGAGAAAAACGAGCGCTACCTCTACGTCAACCGTGGCTTTGGCTTCATTCCATTCTTTATGGGGCGCGTAGGAATTATGCCGGAAATAACCGTGATAGAGCTAAGGACTCAGGATTGAGCAACTTAGAAAATTCAGGATTTTTTCTCAACGATTGCCTTTATCATCTCCACGGTATTGTCAACGCCCAGCAGCGATACGTCGATGGAAACGTGGTACGACGACGACATTCCCCACTCCTTGTCGGTGTAGTATTTGTAGTAGGTAGCCCGCGATTTATCGGCTTTCTTCATCATTTCTTTTGCCTCGCTTTCGCTTATGTGGCAACGCTCAACGATATTTTTGATGCGGTTTTCGGGCTTGTTGTGGATAAAAAAGCTTACCAAATCGGGGTTGTCGCGCAGCACGTAGTCGGCGCAACGCCCTACCAGCACGCACGGCTCGCCCTTGTCCACGATGCTCCTGATGGCGTTGCTTTGGAGCAAAAACAGCCGCTCGTTGGACAGTATGTCCGGGTAAGGCGCATAGATACCCACGCTTGGTAGCCCTACCGAAAAAACGTACTGTAATCCGCTGGACGCTCTTTCATCGGCTTTTTCAAATACTTCGCCGCACAGCCCGCTCTCCTTGGCGGCCTCCGCAAGCAGCTCTTTGTCGTAGCAAGCAATGCCGAAGTCTTTGGAGAGCTTTTGCCCTATAAGGTGTCCTCCGCTGCCAAACTGTCGGCCTATGGTGATGATGATTCGTTTCTTCATGTTGCTATCTTGAATTTTTGATGGTGATTAAAAAAATATACGTTTGTAAATAGCTGGCAATCTTGGATTACGCTCTTTCAGGTCTTGGCGGCTAATTCTTGCTCTGTCCGTAGGGTGTTGCCCTACGAAAACGGATACCCCACCAAACCCAAGCCCAGCAAGGGCGCAATCCAGACGACGAACTTTTTTTGTCGGACAATAGTAAATAAATTTGTATTTCCGTCAACGCAAATCAAATTTACTCTCCACTGCTCCGGCTGCAAAGTACAAAAATAAAGAAAAGTGACAAGAAATCGCACGGGAAGCAAAATTAATTGCACCCTCTCGGTTTTTTTCCTACTTTTGCTTTTTTACTTCAGCAACTCAACAGCTCAAATTATCAAGGTATGGCAACAACTCGACAGCTCAAAGTAGGACGACAGCTACAAAAAGATATAAGCGAAATTATTCAGCGTCAGGGAATGGCGATGTACGGTGGTGCGCTAATTACCGTTATGGGAGTAGAAGTTAGCCCCGATTTAGGCTTCGCTAAGGTGGCGCTCAGCATTTTTCCTTCGGAAAAAACTGCCGAGGCTAAGGCTGCGCTTAACGAAAAGCATATTCGCACAGCGCTGGCTAAGCGCGTGAAAAACCAGCTGCGCATAGTTCCGGAGTTGGCGTTCTCTATCGACACCTCGTTGGACTACGTGGAGCATATTGAGCAGCTGCTTAAAGATTCAAAAAATTCATGATTTGGCCTCCCGCTCCTGCTTCAGAGGAGGCAGGGTGGGGGCGGGGACGCGCGCTTTCCTACCCGCGATTGCGATTTTTGCTTAGCAAATACCGCACTGGAATATTGGCAGCGGCGTATCCAATGAGCATCACGGTGGCCAGCACGAGCGCAATGTCGGTGGGGCTAACCTCAACGGGGTAGGCGTCGACCACAAAGTTGCCGCTCAGCTTGATGAGCTTGAGGTGTATCTGCGCGTAGCACGCCGCAAGCCCCAGCGCTACGCCGGCGGCGCAGCCCAGAAAGGAAATCATCACGCCCTCCGAGATAAAAATACGGCGCACCAAGCTATCCTGCGCTCCAAGGCTGTGCAAGATTTTTATGTCTTTCTTTTTCTCAATGATGAGCATGGTGAGCGACCCGATGGAGTTGAACGAGGCCACCAGCAGCACAAAGGTGAGGATAAAAAATATAGCCCACTTTTCGCCCTGCATCATGCGAAAAAGCACTTCATTTTGCTCCTCGCGCGTCTGCACTTTCAGCTGGCTGCCCAAGATTTTTTGCACCTCTTTCTTCACGCTTTTAGTGTTGGCGTTAGGGTTCAGGTAGAGCTCCACGCTCGACACCTCCCGCTCGTAGCCAAGCAAGCGCTGCACCACGTCCAACGGCGCAAGCACGTATCGGGAATCGGAGTCCATCTCAATAGAAAAAATTCCCGCCGGCTTTAGATACTCGTAGGTAAAAGCCTCGCTTGGGTTGATGGACTGCAGGCGCAGCCCTCGCTTTGGAAAGTACACCCACAGCATGTCGAAAAAGCTGGGGCGCAAGTTGAGCGTTCCGGCAATCACCTTGCCCACAATGGCCATGTCCACGTCGCCTTTCCTGATAGCGGCTTCACCCTCGACAATGCTTCCGGCAAGGCCGGAGCGTCGCAAAAATGTTTCGTCCACGCCGCGCACGGTGGCCAAGTGCTGGCGGTCGCGATACCTGAGCGCGGCGTTCTCCTCCAGCGCTTCGGAGTAAAACGCCACCCCCTCTACGCTCTTAACGCTGCTGAAATCAAACTGCCGAACGTCAAAAACTTTACCCTCTACGGCGGTAATTTTGAGGTCGGGCGAGAGGGTGTTGTAGAGCGATGTGATGAGGCTGTCAAGCCCGTTGTAGACCGATAGCGCTACCACCAGCGCAAACACGCCTACCGCCACGCCCACCGCGCTCACCAGCGATATAATGTTGATGGCGTTGTGCGATTTTTTGGCAAACAGATACCTACGGGCAATGAAAAATGCTGGTTTCACAAGCTTCAAAAAAAAATCATCAATTTCAAATTCTGTACAGGATACGGAAAAATAGGTAGGGGGTGCGCAGCCGCGCGCCTTTACCTTAGCTCAAAATGCTTTTTGCCTTCTCCAGCCCCTCGGCCAGCGCATGCACTTCGCCAAGCGTATTGTAGTAGGCAAAGGAGGCGCGCACCATGCCCGTAAGCCCATAGCGCTGCATTGTCGGCTCGGCGCAGAGCGTGCCGCTGCGCACGGCAATACCCTGCTTATCGAGCACCTGCGCAATGTCGAGGTGGTGAATATTCTTAAAGGCAAACGAAACAATGCCGCTTTTTCGCGGAGCATTGCCGTAGATGGTGAGGCCGCCTATGCTTTGTAGCCGCTCGGTAGCGCAGCGCAGCAGCTCCTCTTCGTGCAGCCGTATGGCGCTGGGGCTAATGCTTTTGGAAAATTCTATGGCTGCTCCAAGCCCAATGGCGCCAATGTAGTTGGCTGTTCCCGCCTCGAACTTGTACGGGAGGTCGGCGTAGGTAGCTTTGGCAAACGTTACCGCTTTTATCATGTCGCCGCCGCCTTGGTAGGGCGGCATTTCGTTCAAATATTCCTCCTTTGCGTACAGCGCCCCTATGCCGGTAGGCCCGTAGATTTTGTGCCCCGAAAACGCGTAAAAATCGCAACCCATCTGCTGCACATCCACGGGGCCATGCTGCACTCCCTGCGCACCGTCCACCAGCACGGGAACGCCCAAGGCATGGGCTATACGGCAAATTTCGTCCACAGGGTTGATGGTACCCAGCACGTTGGAGACCTGCGCTACCGCCAGCAGCTTTGTTTTTTTCGATATCATCGAGGGCAGCATGTCCACGCGCAGCTCGCCGTTATCGGCAAAGGGCAGCGCCTTGAGCGCAGCGCCCTTGCGCTCGCACAGCAGCTGCCACGGCACAATGTTGCTGTGGTGCTCCATTTCCGTCACCAGAATTTCGTCGCCTGCTTTTACGTAGCGTTCGCCAAACGCAAACGCCACCAAGTTGACGCCCGCCGTGGTGCCTGCCGTAAAAATTACCTCGTGCGCTTTTGCCGCGTTGATATACCCGCGGACGCTTTCGCGGGCAGCCTCGTAGCGCGCGGTGCACTGCTCGGCCATGCGGTGCACGCCGCGGTGAATGTTCCCGTTGAGCGAAGTGTGCAGCTCGTTTACGGTATCAATCACCACCTGCGGCTTTTGCGAGGTGGCGGCGTTATCTAAGTACACCAACGGCTTACCGTCGATGGTTTGCGACAGCAAGGGAAAGAGTGAGCGAATATCCATAATTTTGCCGGATAGATTCTTTGTTACATGTGCGCTACTTACGGCGCGTAGCCATAGCTTGGATGCAGGTGGTAAGCAGCAAATAAATACGCGCAAAGATAGCTCCTTTTTTTACAATGCCCAACTTCGGTAAATTCAAATAGGGCTTCTGCTGCCTCCAAGCGCTTAAAAAAAGCTGTAGCGACCACCTAAAAAACATCTCGCTCAAAAAAATGCCTTTCTGTTTTTATCCATGCTGCACCAGCTGACCAATAAATTGAAAGCGAACTCTACCCTTTTGCTTCGGATTAATATCACTTTCATTTTTTTCTTGAAATATAACCTGTCCTTTGGGTACAGTTTGGCGCGCATTACAGCTACTTTTGCTGTCGGAAATCACGGCAGCGAGCGTTTCTCTTGTTGCTGAAATGTTTTTCCTAACGCTGTGATAAGCTCCGGCTAAATCTTAACTTGTAAGGAGGTAAAAACTCAACCTGATGAAAGCCCTAACCGAGCCTAAGCTTCAACCTATGAGAAAGCCCAAAAAAACTTAACTTATGAAAGACGAAGAAGCCTAACCTATGAAAGAAGTAAGCAATAAAAAGGCTTCATGCGTGGGCATTATGTGCAAGTAAAATCTCCCCCATAGGGGGGGGGATTTTTGATTTTTGAATAAATCCTTTCTCTACAACTTTTCAATTCATAAAAACACATTAGTGTCCGGTTAAGAAAATATTAATATCACCAAACTTCTTATAAGTAAATGAATTTAAATATATTATTCAATTTTTCGATTTGAAAATTATTCTGACTTTTGCAGTAAAATTGTAAAAGTATGAATACTGGTAACCTGATTTTCGTGCGATTGTCCTGAAAGTTAAATGTAAATATTGACTTTCAACAGGTCGTTATGAAATGACGTAACTTATTGAAAATTAGCAAAATGTAAAGATGTTTTGCGATAAAGAAATAGATAGCTGATTGGGTGTCAATAATTTTACAGATTGACTGACACCTATCCAAAAGAATCGCTGATATGCAGCGTAATGGAGTGTTTAAGGTTCTACCATTATTTGTGTGGAAAGACGATGAGGCCAATTGTTTTCTACCAACATTTCGCCTTAATACGGGGTGGAGGACAGGGAGCCACGTATCATTTTTTACCAACAAACATTTTGTGCGCATGGCGGCACAAAAAAACAGGACAAATAATTTTGCGCGAATATCACATTTTACTCCCCACCCTCCGTAGATTCTCAGCACGACAACTTGAGCAGCTTTGGCGTGCGCAGATAAGCACAAGCTACCGGTACATCATCCACTTCAAGAGCTCCTTAAGCGTTGGCTTCTTGCCGTACATCAAAATGCCTACACGGTAAATCCTGCCGGATACCCACACCGTAGCTACAAAGGTAGCGTAGAGTATGCCCAGCGATAGCGCAACCTGCCACACGGGAACGCCAAACGGTATTCGCGCCATCATCACTATCGGCGAGGTAAAGGGTATGATGGAAAACCAAAACGAAAGGGCGCTGTCGGGGTACTGAAACGTATTGAGCATAACAAAAATACCCGCTATTAAGGGCATGGAGATGGGAAGCATGAGCTGCCGCGTGTCGGCCTCGGACTCTACAGCCGACCCTACGGCGGCAAACAGCGACGAGTAGAGCAGGTAGCCGCCAAGGAAAAATAGCACAAAGCAAGCGATAATCCACGTAAAGTTGAGGCCGGACAGGTAGCCGAGCGCATGCAGGTCGCCAATGCCGGATAGACCAAAGATAGCATGGTTGGCAGCGCCTGCACCGGCCAGCCATCCGGTAACCTCAGCCGAGGCGAGAAGCTGCCCCGGCACGCCAACGAGCAGCAGCGTGAGCACAATCCACAGCGTAAATTGCAGCAGCCCTACCGCTGCCACGCCAAGTATTTTGCCCATCATCAGCTGGAATGGCCTGATGGACGAAACAATCACTTCGACTACACGATTTACCTTTTCCTCAATAACGCTGCGCATTACCATGCCGCCAAACATAAAGATGAACATGTAAATAAGAAATGCGGAGGCGTACGAAATGGCCATTGTAACGCCTGCATGCGTACTCTGCTCTTCGCTGTTGTTGCCCCACTTTACGGTGGCAGCATGCAGCCTTGTGTGCGAATCCTGTATGATTTGAAGCAGCTGCGGAATGTTGTGCGCTTTCAGCTTGCGCTGCTCCACCTCGCGCGACAGCATGCCTACAACTTTTTGCTGCACCTCAAGGCTCACCTGCTTGGTAGAGTAAAATTTCAGCTCTTGCGGTTCGCCGCTGTCGTTCAGCTTGCCAATGTGCAGCAAAGCGTAGTAGCCTGACGCGTCAAAATTTTTGCTCATGCCGGCGATATCGGCGTCCGGCAGCGCTGCGAAGCGGAGCACGTCGTCGGAAACCAGCACGGTGTCGAACGAATGTGTATCGTCGATAACGGCTACCACGTTCACATCGCTACTCTTGAGGCTCATGATGATAATGGGCGTGGCGGCCATGAGCGCCATGAGCAGCGGCGCCAAAAGCGTGAGCACAAAAAAAGATTTTTTGCGCACGCGGACGGTAAACTCTCGTCGGGCAACTAAGAAGATTTTATTCATACATCAACATTTTTTTCCTTTGTTACTGCGGCAATAAATACATCGTGCATGCTTGGCTCAAGGCGTGCAAAGTACTCCACCTTCACGACCTTCAAAGCATGCTGTAGCAGCAAGTTCGCGTTGTCTTCGCAGGTAGCGCTTACGGTGGCCACCTGTAGCCCCGCCTCTTGCCTGCTTTCGCTTATGGTGAAGTTGGCGGCTGTGGCGGCGGCTGTAAATTTTTCGCTGTCGCCAACGTAGCGCAGCTCATACCGCAGGCTGCCGTAGCTGCCGCGCACCTCGCCAAGCGTGCCGTGCAGCACGCA
>JAIRXY010000001.1 GCA_031268055.1 Prevotellaceae bacterium
TGCAAAATCTGGCGGAGGTAATTCAAAATGCAATCGTCTGACCTGACTTGAGCTGAGCTGAGCTGAGCTGAGTTGCGACAATTTGAGATGTTCCCTTGTAGCTCTTGTAATTCAAAATCCAAAATTCAAAATTCAAAATTTATCATGCGCTTGTCTTTTTCCACTTGTCCTAACGACACTTTTATTTTTCACGCCATGCTGCACGGCAAGGTTGACACTGAGGGGTTGACATTTGACGTGCATCCGGCAGACGTGGAGGAGCTAAATCGGGCAGCATTTGTTGGCGAGGCGGAAGCCACCAAGCTGAGCTACGCTGCATACGCTCACGTGGCAGATAAGTACTCGATTCTGGACTCGGGCAGCGCGCTGGGGCGGGGCAATGGCCCTCTTTTGGTGGCAAAAAGCGCGCAGGAGCTAACCGGAGAATCGCGGGTTGCCATCCCCGGAAAGTACACCACCGCGGCATTTTTGCTACGCTTGGTCTTTCCTCACCTGAGCCGCCTGAGCGAAGCGCTGTTTTCCGACATCCCGCAGGAAATTTTGCAGGGCAACGTGGACGCCGGAGTGCTTATTCACGAAAGCCGCTTTACCTACCGGCAGCAGGGGCTACACCTGCTTGCCGACCTTGGCCGCGAGTGGGAGAAGCGCAGCGGATTGCCTATTCCGTTGGGCTGCATTTGCATTAAGAAGGACATTGACGGCGAGCAGCGGCAAGCTTTTGGGCGCGTGCTGCGGCGAAGCGTAGATTACGCTTTGCAGAATCCCGACGAAAGCCGTACATTTGTCAAACATTACGCTCGCGAGCTGAGCGATGATGTTATTGACAAGCACATTGACATGTTTGTAAACGGCTATACGCAAAGCCTTGGCAACGAGGGAAAAAGGGCTATTTCTGCGCTTTTTGACCTCACCGGCATGCGCGTAACCCCCGACTTTGTGTAGCTTTTTATTTATTGACGCTCATTATTGACAGATAAAAAAATAAATTAACTTTCAACATTTCAACTAAGTATGATAGTAGTAACAGGAGCCGCCGGATTTATTGCCAGCTGCTTGGCAGGAGCGCTCAACGAGGCGGGGTACTGCGACCTTGTGCTTGTCGACGACTTTCGGCATGAGGAAAAAAAGCCCAACTACGAGCGCAAGAAATACACCGCGCTGGTGGAGCGGGATAATTTCTTTGGCTGGCTCAAAGACAACCACCGGTACGTGGAGTTCATTTTTCACCTTGGGGCACGCTCTGCCACCACCGAGGCAAACGTAGAGGTGCTGCAAACGCTCAACTTAGGCTATACGCAGCGCGTATGGAGCGCCTGCGTGGAGTTTGGGTTGCCCTTGGTGTACGCTTCGTCGGCGGCAACATACGGCGACGGAGAGCACGGCTACTCCGATAGCCACGAGGTGGTGGAAAGCTTAACCCCGCTGAACCTCTACGGCAAGTCGAAAAACGACTTCGACAAGTGGGCGTTGAAGCAGCTGCGGAAGCCGTTTTTTTGGGCTGGGCTCAAGTTCTTCAACGTTTACGGCCCCAACGAATACCACAAGCAGCGCATGGCCTCGGTGACGCTTCACGCCTACAACCAGATAAGGCAAACGGGCTGCATGAAGCTCTTTCGGTCGCACAACCCTGCATACCCCGATGGCGGACAAATGCGCGATTTTGTTTACGTGAAAGACCTCTGTAGCATCATGATTTTTTTGATGGAGCAGCGGCCTAAGTCGGGAATTTACAACATGGGAACAGGTAAGGCGCGCACGTTCCGGGACTTGGTAGCCAGCACGTTCAAGGCAATGGGCATCCCCGAAAATATTACCTACATTGATACGCCAATGGATATTCGCGAAAAATACCAGTACTTCACCGAAGCCGATATGGGAAAGCTGCGAAGCGTAGGCTATACCAAAGAGTTTTCATCGCTGGAGGTCGGCGTAGAAGATTACGTAAAGCGCTACCTCATTCCGCACAGCTACATGTAAAGCGTAGCGTTCGCTGCAACCTTAGATTCGGCCAAAAATTAGGCTGCTTGGCAGGAAGTCAGTATATTTGTCGTGATGAATTATATTTTTTTGTTTTTTTGATAAAATTGCATGTTTAGCCAACACATTACCCACGAGGAGATAGAGGCGTTGCCTTACGTCGCGTTTGGTGGAAAAATTACCATAGTGGACAAGCCGGAAAAGGTTGCTGCTGCCGTCTCATGCCTTATGCAGGAAAAAATATTGGGCTACGATACCGAAACGCGCCCAACCTTTACGCGCGGCGTCTACTATGGCGTATCGCTGGTGCAGCTCTCCTCGGCCGACCACGCCTTCCTTTTTCGCATAGATAAAATTGGCATACCGCCAACGCTGGTTGCGCTGCTGCAAGACAAGCAAGCGCTCAAAGTCGGCGTGGCCATCAATGAGGATATACGGGGAATGCAGCGCGTGGGGGCGTTCAAGCCTCAGGGATTTATCGATTTGCAAAAGTTCACCGAGGCTTACGGCATAGAAGATAAGGCGCTGAAAAAAATTGCAGCCATTGTGCTCAACCTCCGCATATCCAAGTCGCAGCAAACCTCCAACTGGGCTGCCGCACGCTACTCGGCCGAGCAAAAGCTCTACGCCGCCACCGACGCATGGGTGTGCCGCGAAATCTACCTCAAGCTCATGGAGAGCGAGCCGTTGATAGCGCCTGTCCCCGCAGAAGAGCTTGCCGAAAATGCCACAGCAGACAGCACAAAAGAGAAAGCAAAAAAGCACAAAAAATGGCATGGCAAGAAGCAGCGCAGGGTGTCAATGATACGCCAGGCGCAGCAGCCGGCGGGCAAGCTACCAAAAAACAACCAACACGATAGCAGCAAATGAACATCAACGAGCTTGGCGAGTTTGGGTTAGTTGACCGGCTTGCCAAAAAAATACAAATACGCAACGCCTCCACCCTCAAAGGCGTGGGTGACGATGCGGCTGTGATTGCCGCAAGCAGCCGTTGCAGCTTGCTCTCCACCGACATGCTGCTTGAGGGTATTCACTTTGACCTCACCTACGTGCCCATGAAGCACTTGGGCTACAAGGCAGCAATGGCCAGCTTCTCCGACGTATACGCCATGAACGGATACCCCCAACAGATGGTGGTATCGCTGGGCATTTCAAAGCGCTTTGGCGTAGAGCATATTGAAGAGCTGTACGAGGGCATGCTGCTGGCATGTGAGCGGCATGGGGTGGACTTGGTAGGCGGAGATACCTCTACCTCGCTCACGGGGCTTACCATTGGCGTGAGCGTGCTGGGCGAATGCGAGCCGGACAAGGTAGTGTACCGTAGCGGCGCAAAGCCTACCGATTTAGTTTGCCTCACCGGAAGCCTTGGGTCGGCCTACATGGGCTTGCTGCTGCTGGAGCGCGAAAAAAAAGTGTTTGAGGTCAACCCCAACGCCGCTCCACAGCTTACCGGCCACGAGCAGATTATCGAAAAGTACTTGAAGCCCGAAGCCAACCGCGAGGCCATCCTAAGCTTGCGCGAGGCAGATGTTGTGCCCACCTCCATGATAGATATTTCGGACGGGCTTGCCTCCGACATGCTGCAAATCTGCAAGCAATCCGGCGTGGGAGCGCACATTTACTTGGACAAAATACCCATTGCCAAGCAGTGCATGGATATGGCGGAGGAGATGAACTTCGACGCTGTAACGGCTGCCCTCAACGGCGGAGAAGACTACGAGCTGCTGTTCACCATCCCGCTATCGCTGCACAGCAAGGTAAAGGACTTGGGCGGCGCTGCAATCATTGGGCACATAGTTGAGCAAAGCAAAGGAGCGCTGCTCATCCCGCCCAACGGCGAGCCCGTGAGGTTGCAGGCGCAAGGATTCAGGTAGCAAGCAGCTGGTGCGCGAGCAGCTTGTAGAGGTAAAAGGCAGCAATAATAGCGGCCGACAGAATGGCCAGCCACTTTATAGCAGCTGCGCCGCACTTGAAGCCAAGCTTCAGGTGCAGCGCAGTAAAAATCAGGCAAAAGAAAATTGGGATTGTAGCCGGATAAAGCGTAAGGCTTTTCAGGAGGTCGCCCTCCAGCAGCGCAGCAATGCTACGCTGCAATCCGCACCCCGGACAATCAACGTGGAAGAAATACTTGCTGGGGCAAGTCAGCAAATGCTCTTTCCACCAATCAATAAGCGAAATCATTGCGGCGTAAGCGCGGCTGTGTTTTCTACTCCTCCTCTTTTTTCTTCATAGCTTCGCGCACCTTACCTTCTATTTCTTCGGCAAGCTCGGGGTTATCGGCAAATAGCTTTGCAACAGCATCGCGGCCTTGTCCCAGCTTGGTATCGCCGTAGCTAAACCACGAGCCGCTCTTTTTGATGATGTTAAACTCTACGCCAAGGTCAACAATCTCGCCAATGCGCGATATCCCTTCGCCGAATACAAGGTCAAACTCAGCCTTGCGGAAAGGAGGCGCCAGCTTATTCTTCACGATTTTCACGCGCACGTGGTTGCTCACAGCCTCCTCGCCTTCTTTGTTGGTGGAAACCTTCCTGATGTCCACCCTGATGGAGGCGTAGAACTTGAGCGCGTTGCCGCCGGTGGTAGTTTCGGGATTGCCAAACATCACGCCGATTTTTTCGCGCAGCTGGTTAATGAAAATACAGGTAGTTTGCGTTTTGCTGATGGTGCCGGTGAGCTTTCGCAGCGCCTGCGACATGAGGCGCGCCTGCAAGCCCACCTTGTTTTCGCCCATATCGCCCTCAATTTCGGCCCTGGGGGTGAGCGCTGCCACAGAGTCGATAACCACAATATCCACCGCGCTGGAGCGAATAAGCTGGTCGGCAATTTCGAGAGCGTCTTCGCCGCTATCGGGCTGAGAGATGAGCAGGTGATTCACATCCACCCCCAGCTGCTCTGCGTACGTGCGGTCAAAGGCGTGCTCGGCGTCAATGATAGCGGCAATCCCGCCCAGCCGCTGCGCCTCGGCAACGGCGTGTATGGCAAGGGTAGTTTTACCCGACGATTCGGGGCCATAAATTTCGATAACGCGGCCGCGAGGGTAGCCGCCAATGCCCAGCGCCGCGTCGAGCGCAATAGATCCGCTGGGGATAACCGGTATTTGCTCCACCTGCTTGTCGCCAAGCATCATAATTGTTCCCTTGCCAAAATCTTTGTCCAGCTTTTCAAGCGTGGCCTTCAGCGCCTTCATTTTGTTTTCGTCAAGCTTCAAATCTTTTTCTTTTGCCATTTTGCCAATTTTTTATAGTTGTAATATTGAGATTATTAATATGTTGCAAGCATACCGCATTTAGCGTCATTAGCGTTATAGTAGGAGATAATTTTGCGCGCTAAGGTAGCAAATACTCTTGAACTTGCAGCACGTTGGCTAAGCTAATTCTTACAATTTGTTGATAAGTTGTCCGATAGGCATAGTAAGTTGACCATGTTTCGATATGGTTGCATGCCATTAAAAAAAATAAAATACCGAAGTATGGATTTTATTTTAATATGCTGATTTAAAAGCAAATATGCCAATCTAACTTTTTATAACCACCTTGAATTTGGTAATCGAACATGCAAGTAAAAAAAAATTACTACCTTTGCACCTGAAAGAGGCGGAAAAATAAGCAAAAATGGATGAACGTAAAGTACAGCGTTGTTACCCCATTTGTTGTCTGACGCTTTTAGAAACGTCTCTTTTAGTTAGCGATAGCTACAAGACATACGGGGCTGTTTGGTTTTGACAGCAGGATGACTTGAGGTGTAAGCATGCCGAGCGTTGTACGGAAGCTCGTAAATATCAACGTGCAAGCCATAACAGGCGAAACTTCTTATGCACTCGCTGCTTAATCGTTAGACGATTCAAGCTTTATTGGCGGCTCAAGGAGCCTGCCGACGAGTATCCCGCGTTTGCGTTCCGCTCATTAACGTAGACGCTTATGGGGTATCATCATTTTGAGATAGCCGTGTAGATTTCTCTAATATGCGGTGAAATTTTAGGGAATAAGGGTTACATTCGGCAGCAGTTCGCCTGATGCAACCTCGAAAACCGAAGAACTGATAAGCATGTAGAAAGCGCATTAAGACCTTGTTTGGACGCGGGTTCGACTCCCGCCAGCTCCACAAATACAGCGCTACGCAATTTCGCGTAGCGCTGTGTTGTTTCTTACCGAATAATAGCCAACATCTGCTGCACAAATTATTGAGACCAAAATCAAAGCGATATTACGTAGTATTATTATGCAATAGATTTTAAATAAGTAGTAATCATGTACATATACGGAATATTGCGTAAAAGATGGAAAAGTTAGAGGTTAATCCGTAAAATTGACGGGTTCTATTTGCTGCTCGCTTTTTCAACATAAATATATCACTATTTTATTTATTATCAAATAATTATATAATTTACAACGAGCTGCTATGCTTTCAAAAAAAAACAAAAAATATGGGGACAATCTCGCTTGAAGGAATGGAATTTTATGCGCGGCATGGCTGCTTCGACGAGGAGCAAGCCATTGGCAACCGCTTTACGGTGGACGTTTGCATGGAGGTAGACATATCACGCGCCGCCGCTACCGATAGCATGGACGATACGGTGAACTATCAGGCGGCGTACAGCGTGGTACAGCGCGAAATGCTCGTAACCTCTAAATTGCTGGAACACGCTGCTGGTCGCATCGCTGATAGCCTGCTACATAGCTTCGACAGCATTGAAAAAGTAACCGTCAAAGTTGCCAAGCTCAACCCTCCTTTGGGCGGCGGAGCCGTGCAGCAATCAAGCGTTGCCGTTGTGAAAGAGAGGGCGTAAACTCGCGCAGACTGCCGACAAAGCAAGTGCTTTTGGTTTTTCTCATTTGTCTCTGTGTTCAAATTTTCTATATCATTCGCTGTCTGCTTTTTTCATTTTATTGTCTTATTCGTCCATGCTTTTTTCCATTTCAAATATTATTCACCAAATTTCAGCGACCAAATTAAAAAAAATCCGCTGAAATGCTTACCTTTGGGGAGCAAAGAAATCCAAATAGTAGCGCTAAGTCAAACCCTCGAATCTTTGAACTATGCTAATCGCTAATCCTCTATACGACGTTGTCTTCAAGTACATGATGGAAGACAATAAGGTGGCCAAA